>CAJQNY010000025.1 GCA_905479805.1 uncultured Arenicella sp. | reverse complement strand
CCATGTTGGTCCACACGCTTTGAGAGAGCTCCTCCGTGTCGCTAAGTCAGGTGCCTTGTTCTGTCTTGGGGTGAATGCGACCGCCTTTGATAAATATGGTTTTGGCAGTGCTTTTGCATCGTTGCAGGCAGAGGGTTTGATCAGTCCACTGGAATTCAAAGGAACCAACTATTACCGTAATGCCGATGATGGTCACGGCTCGGATATGGGGTTGACGGCCGTGTTTCGTAAAGTCTAGCTCGAAATTTTTGTAGAAGCGGAAGCCGTATGAAGATTTTAGTAATTCGCTATAAATTTATTGGAGACGTTTTGTTGTCGTCAACGCTGTGCGCCAGTTTGCGCAAGAGTTTTCCTGACGCACAAATTGATTTTCTAATGCACGCGAATGCAGCGCCATTGTTTGCAGGCAACGCTGATATCGATAATGTAATTCCATTGAGCGCAGCTGAGCGGAAAACGCTCGCGTACTTCAAAAAGATATGGCGGGTTACGCGGGCTAAATATGACATCATTGTTGATGCGACTTCGACCGCTAAAACGGAGTTTATAAGCCTGTTTTCATCTAAATCTAAATTCAAAATAGGTCGTTTCAAAAAGGGGAGAGGCTTGTTTTATACGCATCGCGTCGCGAAGCAGTTCGATAATAAAATTGAGCAGAGAATGGCAATGTTAAAGCCCTTAGTCGATGCCGGTTTTGGTATTGTCGAAGATCGACAATTAAAGCTGTATCCCACGGATCAAGAAATCGAGTTGGTGGACCAGCAGATGAGACAAGCAGGAGTTGATCGAGATAGAAATGTGTTTGCCTTGTCAGTTAGCTCAAAATTCGATTACCGCTATTGGAATTTAGACTATATGGAAGAGGTCGTTAAGCACTGCCTAGATAAGCACAATGCACAAGTCGTTCTTTTGCCTGGCATGCCGCATGAAGAAGACTTAATAAGTAATTTTCATGCTCGGTTTAGTAAACAGGCAAATATTCATTCGACGATTGATGCAAAAAGCCTCCGAGAGCTTTGCGCCTTACTGAGCCAATGTGATATCTATATTGGCAACGAAGGAGCCCCTCGACATTTTGCTGAGGCCGTGGGCTTACCCACAGTCTGTGTGTTTTCACCATCAGCAAATTTAGACGAATGGCTGCCCGTGCAGAACGAACATCACAAAGCGATAGAATGGCGCTCTGTTTATACCGACGCCTCAGAGCCTGAGTATGAGAACGATGACGCGACGTACCATGAGCTATACAATTCGATCAAGCCCGCTCATTTTATTCCGTTAATCGATGATGTGGTGAAACACAATCTTTAAATCATCGCGCCGTGTTATTAGTCTGAGGTTTTATTATAGATTTTTGAGTTCAGGGCGGGGTCGTTATACATTTTAAATTGACGATATAACTTGTTTTGTTTTTTACCCGCAACCACATCGTCAACAAGTTGTCGTAAGGCTATGCAAAGGTCATTTTGTTGTTCTAATAGCCGTTCTAATTTTTGCGCGCAATTGGCAATATGTGCTTCGTCGGCATCATCCCGTTCGGTTTGCTCGCGCATATGGAAGGTTTTTAATGAGGCTATAGAAAGCCGGTCGACAATGCTGCCAATAGTCTCGGAGTTCCATGGTAGGTTTTCGCTGTTTTCGTTCCCTGAGAAATGCTGATCTTCTAGATACTCATCGATTTTAGTAATCATGTCATTGCGATTTTGGTTTAAACCATCGATATTGCGTTTTACCGTGGCAATGGTGGCATCACTGACATTTGGCTCTCGTGCTTTATCTTCTTCATGCCATAAATCGAAGTTAAATTGGTGTTGCTTGGCTACAAGCTTCAACAATGGATCACCCCCAATGTATTGTGCATCTGAATCAAGATGCCATTGAGTCGTAAATTCGTCCTGAGTCTCCAGTACGTTCGAGGAAAAGGTTGTTAGTGTCATGGTTGCAATTCTTTGTGGTTATATTGATTTGTCTTTTTCGGGACGAATGAGTAAATTACTTAGTGATTCCACCAAGCTAAATCAGAGAACGGTCTCAGGTCAAGTTCGTGGGTCCAGGCTGAGCGATGTTGATGGGCGAGGTGATAGAAAGTTTCAGCCATCTCAGCGGGTAATAATAACCCGTCTTTTTCCAGGCCACGCTCTTCTCTAAGTTGTTGGAAACGGTCTGGGCCGAGCATTTTTCCCAAAGTGTCTGGTGCGTCTACAGCACCATCCACAATTATGTGCGCAATATGAATGCCTTTAGGAGCAAACTCAGCATTTAAAGATTGGCAGAGCATTCTACGGCCGCCCATAGCGGCGGCATGTGAATGTTGACCGGCATTCCCGCGCACTGCAGCGGTTGCGGAAGTGACTAGAATACACCCTCTGCCTCTTTGTTCCATGTGCGGGGTAACTGATGAGGCAAGGCGAAAGAGGGCGAAGGTAGCCATGCGCCAACCCAGTTCAAACTGTTTGGTTGTTGTCTGCGCTAAAGACCTATCACCAATTTGTGCGCCCAAATTGAAGAGCACAACTTCAATTGGTCCCTGATCTTTTTCAATGTTTTCAACCAAGTTTTCGATTGCATCATCCTTGGTGGCGTCCAACAGCGCTCCGTTAGCGGAGCCTCCGGCATTACTTATTTCGGATACCAGCTTTTCTAAGCCTTCTTCGTTGCTGCGTCGACACAGGGTTACGTGGTAACCACTTTGGGCGAACTTACGCCCGACATTTCCGCCGATCCCAGCACCTGCACCAACAATCAAACATACTGGTTTCATATTTCACCACCTAAATTTACGAATTTATTCGTCTATGAATATACTCAAATTATTATGTGATGTGACTCTTTATTCCAACAACAGCCGGCAATTCGTTGATGCAATTGCATAAAATGCTTGATAAGGGCCTGGATGTGACAATAAATGACACTCCCTGACAATATTTGTGGTAACCTTCCTAGGGTTGTTAGTGTACCGAATTGGCTGCATCTTCCCGCTCGTCCCCCCTTGGAAAATGCACTGGCTCCTGGAATACTAACTACTCAGTTGTTTGATTATTAGCGACCGGACACTGAGTAGGGTAAAAACGTTCTTTCGTAAGAAAGGGCGTGGGTTAGTAGATCATTAGTTCGTGTATTAGCGGGTTGATGCAGTCTCGCACTTAGGTTTGGGTACATAGCACTATATTAGATGTTGATGAGCATAGTGTGAAGAGAATTGATCAGTTGACATTAATTGACATTCTTAAATATCTTCATTGTATATGGTTCGTGTAACAGACCCACTAATAGACCAGTTAACAAAGCGGCTAGCAGGTCAGCAAATAGAGCAATTCTGGGAACAGGGATATTTGCTTGTTGATAGAGCGGTGGATAGTCATCAACTCGCGAAGCTTCAAGATACAGTAAAGAGTTGGACAAAGGACAGTCTTCAACACAAAAATGATTACGGACAGACGCTAGATGGCCGTGCCAGGTTTGATCTAGGCCCTTTGCATAGACCAGATAAAGCCGCTTTACGGCGGGTTCAATCACCCGAAGAAATCTCTAACGAATTTTTAGATGTGATGCGTCATGCCAGAACGCTGGATTTTGTCGCCGATTTGATCGGCCCGGCGCTTCGCTTTCACCACGGAAAAGTTAATTGTAAGTTGCCTGGGTCAGGTACAAAGGTGAAGTTTCATCAGGATTTTACTTTTCAGCCGATGACCAATGACGACATGATTACCTGTTTGTTATTCCTAGATGATGTCACTTTAGACAATGGACCGCTAGAAGTTGTTCCTGGCAGTCACAAAGGTGAATTGTATTCTCTGTGGCACGATGGGGTATTCACGGGTGCAGTCGCGGATGAAGTTTATGAGGAGCACAAAAGTAATATTGTTAGTTGTGCTGGAAAGGCTGGCTCAGTTTGTTTAATGCACTCTAGCTTGCTCCATGGCTCTGCAGAGAACTTAACAGATAGGGCCCGAAGCCTTTATATCGCAACATATTATGCAGAGGATGCAATTGAATTGAGCCCTAATGCCTTGCCGAGTACTTACAATCATGAATTAGTAAGAGGAGAGGCATCCGGGCGCGTTAGATGCAGTAATTATCAAATGGAAATTCCAGAAGTCCCAAAAGGTACTTCATTTTTCGCTCAACAAACCATCAAAAACTAGACTAGCTTGGCATCGGATGCCGCAGCTTAAATGGTTGTTAATTTCCTTTGGAAGAGCTCAATTGCTTAGTTGTAATCATCATTCCCTGTTGCAATACTATGCAATCATTAATTGGAGAAGCATTATGAAGCGATTGTTACCATTTCTAATAACCATATTGTGTTCCTTGCAAGTGCTCAGTAGCGATAACGAAGCGTTAGAAATAGCGCTAACAAACGTAGAACAAGATGTGGTGGCATGGCGGCGACATTTCCACGAAAACCCAGAATTATCAAACCGAGAGTTTGAAACCGCTAAAACCATAGCTGCACAGTTGCGGGAACTAAATATGGATTCGGTAGTTACCGGCGTTGCTCATACGGGTGTCGTAGCGACACTTATCGGCGCAAAGCCCGGTCCAGCAGTCGCTTTGAGAGCGGATATGGATGCATTGCCAGTCAGTGAGAAAACCGGCCTGTCTTTCGCTTCAAAAGCTAAAGGGCAATACAACGATAGCGAAGTTGATGTCATGCATGCCTGTGGCCATGATATGCACGTGGCTATGTTGCTCGGTGCAGCTAAAGTTTTAGCTGACAATAGAGATCAATTGGCCGGCTCGGTTAAGTTTATCTTTCAGCCTGCTGAGGAAGGAGCGCCCGCTGGAGAGCGTGGTGGTGCTGAATTGATGATTGAAGAAGGGGTCCTAGGCGGCAAAGTGAAGCCGGATGCTATTATGGGCCTACACGTATGGCCAGTGCCTTTAGGCACACTAAACTATCGCGCTGGTAGTTTTATGGCAGGTGCTGAGTCATTCACAATTACCGTCAACGGAGAGCAGACTCATGGGTCTTCTCCGTGGCGTGGTGTTGACCCCATATTCGTGAGTGGGCAAATCATGACCGCGCTGCAGGCTATTCCAAGTCGTTACCTAGATATTACAAAAGGGCCAGCCGTTATCACTATTGGCAGCATTCATGGTGGCGTTCGGAGCAATATTATTCCTGATCAGGTAGTGATGGCCGGAACGATTAGAACGTTTGATGCCGGCGAGCGAGATGTGCTGCATGAGAAACTTAAAAAGACTGTTGAAGGAATTGCATCGGCCGCAGGTGCTGAAGCGATAGTGGATATAGGCTCTTATTACCCTATAACTGGAAACGATCCAAAATTATTGAAACGAATGATGCCTACTCTCGATTGGGCTGCCGGTGTAGATAAGGTCGTTGAACATCCATTGATAACCGGCGCGGAGGATTTTTCATTCTTTCAAGAGAAAATACCCGGATTGTTTTTGATGCTGGGTGTAAACGATCCAGGTGTCGCCGCGGGAGATTCGCCAGCTAATCATTCTCCGCTGTTTAGTCCAAATGAAGACGCGATGATCGTCGGTGTTAGGGCCTTAGTGGGGTTTGCTATGGATTATGCAGATATTTCAAAGGATCAATAACTCAATGCTTTCTTTCAGGCTTTATCCTTTTTGAAGCCTGCTAACCAATAATTTTAATAGGTGCAACGATGATTACTCTTTTTACTTTTCCCGAAGCATTTGGACTCAGAAATGTAAGCCCCTTTTGTTTGAAGGTCGAGATGGCGATGAGCTACCTAAAATTAGACTTTGAGATTGCGTTAGAGTCTGACCCCCGCAAGGGTCCAAAGGATAAGTTACCGTTTATTATCAGTGATGGGAAGACTATCGATGATTCAGAATTGATTTTCGAGTATCTCGATGAAGTCACCGAAGGTGGTTTGTTTGGCAATTTAAGTGATCAGGAAATTGCGGTGGGTAGAGCATTTAACCGACTTTGTGACGACCACCTCTATTGGATTATGGTGGCTAGCCGATGGTTGGATGATGAATGGTTTGACAATGTGAAGAGAGGTTTTTTTAGCTATTTGCCACCCGTCATTGGGCCAATCGTATCAAAGCTTGCTCAAGGCCAAGTCCGCAAAACTTATAACTTGCATGGTTTAGGGCGACACACTCAGGTTCAGCAAGAGCAGTTTGCAATTAGGGACTTGGAAGCGATTAACTCGGTCATAAAAAACAATGGCTATATAGTTGGCGAGCGTTTGACCGCGTTTGATTTTGGAGTGGCGAGCTTACTATCGGGAATCTATGATAATCAACCGGCAACCTGGTTATCTACCATAGCTGAGCAGTTTCCAGACCTCAAAGACTATGCACAAAGAGTCCAAGCTGGCGTGAATGTTTATTGCAAATTGAGCTAGGGCTACGGTAGTAAAAACTCTGAAGGTTTGCTAGTCAGTTGTTAAATTTCATGATTCGGCTTATTCTTAATCGATCACGTGAACAGCTAAGGATACTTGAGCCGAGAACGTTGTTTTAGTCGACGTTATTCAACCCGGGAAATTTAGATGAAACGATTAGTTGTGATAGTGCTGCTTGGTTTTTGTGCAGCGTGTAGTGATGGTAAAGGCGATGTAAATGGCTTGGCTTTGGTTGATGTTGGGGAAGCGGCACCGACACTACAGAAGGCGGCTGAGCCAAAACGAGTATTGATATTTGGCGGTACTGCTGGTGTTGGTCTTGCAACAACAAAGTTAGCACTGGAGCGGGGGCATACCGTGACATCGATTTCACGTCGCCCAGAGCGTATGACTGTGGAGCATCCTAAGCTTGTTAATAAAAAGGGGGATATAACTAAGGCGGCGAGTTTTGCTGATCTACTTGCTGAGCAGGATGTAATTATTAGTGCGATTGGGGTTGGCCCTGGAAGAAAGCCGATTACAGTTTATTCCGAAGGAATCAAGAACGTACTTCGTTCAATGCAAAGTCAAAAACTTAATCGAGTAATAACCGTGACGGGAATAGGTGCGGGTGACAGTAAAGGCCACGGAGGTTTTTTCTACGATAAAATTTTGAACCCATTAATGCTGGCTCAAGACTATAAGGATAAAACACGTCAGGAAGCTATCTTAAAAGAAAGCGATGTGAATTGGACTATTGTTCGTCCTGGATTTCTCAGTGATGACCCTGCAGAAAATGCCTATTTTATTATTCAAAGCATGGATGGTTTTACCTCGGGTGATATTAGTAGGCAAGACGTCGCACACTTCCTAGTAGCACTGGCTGAACGAGGACTGTATTCGAAGAAAACCGTCTTTATCACCAACTAAAGTCGAACATTTTTTAGTCGACTAACTCCTATCATTCGGCACATTTATTAATGATTAAACTATCCGTATTAGACCAATCGTTTACTCGACAGGCCGATCAAGCCCCAATCGCTCTCAATGAAACCATTGAGATGGCGCAATGGGTTGAACAACTCGGCTATGAGCGGTTTTGGGTATCAGAACACCATGCATTTCCTTCGATTGCGGGCAGTGCGCCGGAGGTGCTTTTAGCGGCTTTGGGAGCCGCGACGAATACAATTCGTTTGGGTTCAGGCGGAATTATGCTTCCACACTATAGTGCCTATAAAATAGCTGAGGTCTTTTCGTTATTGGCTAATCTCTACCCCGGACGGATTGACTTGGGCGTGGGTCGTGCTCCTGGAGCAGATATGTCAACGGCCGTGGCTTTAGCGACTGACGGGCGACCGAAATTCGAAAAATTTCCTGAGTTGTTGACACAAGTAAGTGAGTATTTAAACGACTATGAAGCTCAACCCATAGTCAGCCCTCGACCGCCCAAAGATATTCCTATTTGGTTATTGGGTTCTAGCGCCGATAGTGCGCAGCTAGCGGCCCAAAGAGGCCTGCCTTATAATTTAGCCCTGTTTATTAATCCTCAGGCACAAGTCGAATTGATTAGCCTCTATAAACAGTATTTTAATACTAGTGCGGGAAATGCCAGTCAACAACGACCCTATGGAACCGTTACCATCAGTGTGTTCTGCGCGGATGACGAAGACTATGCCCGATTACAACAGCGCACCTTTGATATTAATTTCTATCGCTTTGTGACCGGGCAACGGGGAAATGGAGAGGGTGCTCTGCTAAGCCCAGAGCAAGCTGAAGACTACCCAGACAGCCCTGAATTAACGCAATTCATGCGTTCTAGAAGTGTCAATCGAGCGGTTGGGAATCAGTCCCAAGTGCACGCCAAAGTTGTCGAAATAGCCGAACAATACAGGGCTGATGAGGTTATGGTGGTTACTAATATGTATGAATTTGAGGACAGGAAACAATCATTCAAATTGCTCAAGGAGTCGTTTTCCGATTAACAAAGCTAATCGTAGGTAAGCATGTTCAAAGTGACGTGATATTTTCTTGCCAATACTTTTCAAGCCGTTTACCAGAAACTTTCATTCTTGCCTTAAGATGCTGTGCGTATATTGATACACGCCACTCTTCCATCATTAAGCTAAATTCATAGAGCGCTGGTTGTGTGAGATAGGCATAGTCTAGGCCGAGATTGGAAGAATCAATGTCTTCTATTTTTTTGTCTAGACGCTTTTGAAAATCGTTCAGCGAAGCCTCATCGACAAGAGGGACGGTGCCCGTTGATAATCGCTCTATTCGACTTTCTATTGCGCGCAGCAAACGTGGGTACTGTCGTAATGTTTCGATCTTGGTGAAACTTAAGATGCTGGGGTCAAATAAGCGGTATAGCTGTGCTTTGATCGATTCTAGTGCTAGATCAAGCTCGAGTGAGGCCACCTTAAACGCGTTTAGATTGGCGTAGACCTTGTCGCGGTGGGCGAGTGCGGTGAGTAGATGAGTCTCAAGGTCCATTGTCTTCGCAATCCAATCTGATGCACCCGTCTTCAGTGCTTGTTCGAAGCTGTCTTGATACCTAAACTCTAAGCTTACACCAGCAAAGCAGGCTTCAAGCAACCCAGCATCAATCAGCTTTTCTTTCCATTGGTTTTTTTCGATGTTATTGGGAGAGAATGTGCCTAATTGTGATGCTAGGGAGCTTAAGTTCGTCTTCTGCGTGCGTGTCGGTTTGAGTATTTCTTTACGTAAATATTTTAACCCTTGCGAGTTGGAACCTTCGGATAATACCTTCTTAGCAAGAGCAATTAGGCCATAATGACTGTGGTAGTTCGCCACCGCTTGTTGGTCGTGTAGCAGGTAAGAAAGCGACCCATCGGACTCCTTTTTAAGCATTGGGTAAGCCTGTATTGTCATGCCTGCGTGTTGGTATTCTTGGGTGTCGACTAAATTTGGAAATGTGAATGCAGTGACATTTCGATGCTCCAATTTCAACCTCTGTGGCGAATTGTTGGAATGCACACTTTCTTGTACCGCGTCCGCGTAATCTTGCTTTAGCTGAATAAGATCTTGGCTTTCTTCAACGAGTGAACCATCGACATCAATAATTCGGTAGTTCATCAAGTAATAGGCATCTAATTTGCTGAGATCAAAATCCTCTTGCGTGATCTTGATGCCTCGTGTCTTATACAACTCTTCTGCGAGTACTAGGGTCAATGGCTTTTCATTCGCGACCAATTTTTTGTATATACGATCGATGGTCGTCGAGGCTGGCGTGTAGTGGCGGCGAATTGGCTTTGGCAGAGTTTTGATCAACGCAATACACTTTTCTTTCAATAGTCCCGGAACTAACCAGTCTCCAATATGCAAAGGGAAGGGTGCCAGTACGGATATGGGGATATGCATCGTCGCTCCATCGGCATCGCTAGACGGATCAAACAGGTAGCTAATACCTACGTCTTTTTTGGCTACGATGAGCTTGTCCGGGAATTGTGCTGCTTGTTCCGAATCAAATTGGTCACTCAATATATGGTCACGATTAAGTTTTAGTACATCTTCGTTTCCATCTGCTATCCACTGTTCTAAAGATTGGCGATTGGAAATATTTTCTGGTAAATGTGCTTGGTAAAATTCAGAAATAACCGTCTCGTTTGCCAACAAGTTTCGTTTGCGCGTCTTGGTTTCTAGTTTCTCAATATCGCCGATAAGACTTTGATTATGTTCAACAAACGAATCCTTCAATTGCCTGGGTTGATATTGTCCTTCAACTAAAGCTTGTTGGATAAACAAACTTCGTGCTTCACGGGGGTTGATGGGTGCATAGTTGATCGACTCTTTTGTTTTTAATTCCAAGCCATACAGAAGAGTCTTTCGATAGGCTTTTATCTGTCCTGATCGAACCTGGTAATGCGGAGAGCTGTACGAGTACTTACAAAGATGTTTTGCAGCATTGATGACCCACTCAGGTTTCAGTTCTCCCACGGTATGAGCAAACGTCTTGGATGTTTCTAAGTATTCGGCTGCTACCACCCATTTTGGCAATTTCTTAGCTTGTGATGATCCGGGAAAGAGGTTAATTTTTCGACCACGAGTTGCCAAGTAATCACTATCGATATCCTTAGTGGCTATATTGCTGAGCAAGCCGCTTACCAGCGCTCGATGCACTGATTCATAGCGTTCGCTAAATATTGTTTTTTTCGATGATGCCTTTTTAGCCGGAATTGTAATTTCAATATTTTGCCATTTCTGGATTGGCCATTTCATCGATTTACATTGGCTATGTAATTGCCGATGCAATTCTCTCCATTCAAACACTCGTGAAATAGATAGAAAGTTGTCAGAGCAATAGATTTTGAATTTACTATTGCTGAGATCATTTCGTGCATTAATGATCGATTGCCAGAGATTCAGATAACTGGAGAAATCGGAATTGTTGTCCTGTAGTCGTCGATGAGATTGGTCGGCTGCAGCCTGCTTTTCGGTAGGGCGTTCTCTAGGGTCTTGGATGCTTAAAGCGCTGACTATCACTAAGGCGTCACTCAAGCAATCCAGGTCCTTAGCTTCAATAAGTATACGTGCTAGCTTTGGGTCGACAGATAAATCACTCATCTGGCGGCCTATGGGAGTAAGTTTTTTTTGCTTATTGATTGCGCCGAGTTCTTGTAATAATTTGAATCCATCGCTAATAAGGCGGTGATCAGGCTTGTCGAGAAAATCGAAGTCCTCAATGTCCTTAATGCCTAACCGCAGCATCTTCAATATTACTGAAGCCAAATTACTACGCAGTATTTCAGCCGGTGTGAAGTCAGCTCGTTGCTCAAAGTCTTTTTCCGAATAAAGGCGAACACAAACGCCATTTGCAACACGTCCACATCGGCCCTTACGTTGATTTGCGCTGGCTTGTGAGATGGCCTCGATTGGTAAACGTTGGATCTTAGAGCGAAAGCTATAGCGAGAGATTCGCGCAACGCCCGGATCGATCACATAGGCTATGCCGGGTACGGTGATCGAAGTCTCTGCAACGTTGGTTGCTAGGACAACTTTTCGGCGCTGTGCGGGCTGGAATACTCTATTTTGCTCACTAACACTCAGACGAGAGTACAGAGGCAATACTTCGAGCTCGAGTTTCGATTGGCGTAGCGCTTGTGCCGCATCACGTATTTCGCGTTCACCGGCACAAAAGACGAGTATGTCTCCGCTGGCTTTGTATTGGCCTTTGGCTTCGCCTCTAATTAGATCAGCCACCGTGTCGGTAATTTGATCGGCGAGCGTGCAGTTTTGATCCTCTGTGGGTTTATAGACGGTTTCAACAGGATAGGTGCGTCCTGATACTTCAATGATAGGCGCAGCCTTCCCATTCAATGAGAAATGCTTAGAAAACTTCTCAAGATCAATCGTGGCTGAAGTGATTATGACTTTCAACTTCGGGCGCTTCAGACATAGAGGTTTTAAAAGACCTAATAGAAAATCAATGTTTAGGCTGCGCTCATGCGCTTCATCGATGATGATCACATCATATCTTCGCAACATCCTGTCATGCTGGAACTCGGCAAGTAGAACACCATCAGTCATTAATTTAATGCGCGTGTTTTCACTAGACTTGTCAGTAAAGCGCACCTGGTAACCAACGCCGTCACCTAGGGGCGTCTTCAACTCTGAGGCAATACGGTCTGCGACCGTTCGCGCGGCAATACGACGTGGTTGTGTGTGTGCGATCATCCCTCGTTCACCATAACCAAGCGACAAACAAATTTTGGGTAATTGAGTCGTTTTACCCGATCCAGTTTCTCCAGCTAATATTATTACTTGGTTTCCTTGAATCGCTTTAACAATTTCCTTGCGGCGAGCTGATATAGGTAATGATTCCGGGAAGTTAATGGCACTTGGCCATGAGTCCCTAGTAATTGTCTTCGTTCCGTTGGCTGATGATGGCATTTTGAATTAATTTCATTAGTCTGAACTGCTTCTGTCTGGATTAGATTTTAAGCCGTCTTCTGAGTGCTTGGTGGATATATTTGCCGAGATTTGAACCTTGTAATGGATACAGGAAAGGCTCAATGAGTTCGAGTTCCATCAGCGAAAGGATTCCACTATCGTCGCGCACCATATCAACGCGCGCATACAAGGGCATTTCATCTAAACTCTCGAGCACAGAGCTAGCAGTTTGGTGGTCTTCACTTTTAGGTGTAACACTCGCTTCTGTTCCTCCATAAGATGATTGAATACGGTAATCCCCTTGAATCGGACGTTTTATGAGGCCATGTGATAGTTCACCGTCAACAAAGATAAAGCTGTGTTCACCTTCCTCTGCAATCGCTTTCAAAAATGGTTGCACCATGACTGGGTGTGTTAATTCGGGGGCAGAGTCGCCTTTTTTGAGCAAGAATTGTCCTTCTGCATTAGCCCCAATCTGTCTTTTTACAACTAGTTTATCGGTTTCAAACATCGAAAATAGATCTAACCAATTTATGTCTGTGTTCGGTTTGTCTATCCAATGAGTGGGTATTGTTTTTAGTCCATCCGATTCCAGCTCTCGTAGGTAATTTTTATCACTATTCCAGGCCACCATTTCAGGCGTATTAAAAACGGGCGTTGTGTCGTTGATGTGCCTGAGTTGAGTCAAGAACTCATCGTAACGATCACAGTAGTCCCATGCTGTTCCGATGATACACGCATCAAAAGAATCCCAATCTGCACCTTCGTCATCCCAGGCAATGTCAATAATGTTACTACCCGCTTGCTCAAAAACAGGTTTTAAATTCTCCATCATTTGATCATGCTCGATGGCATCGGCGCGTCGCCGTTCGGCATTGGGTAAGGTTATTCGTGAGGCTAAGTATGCAATTTTCATGGCGGTTGTAAGTGACGGTTAATCTAGGTCTGTCGACAATAATTCTTAAGGTGTTAGTAGCTAATCTTGCGGTGTTAATAGGAATAGACCGATGAGGCACAAGCCAACACCGGAGAGCGTTCTCAATGACACTGGCTCTTTGAAAAAAATGAACGATACAATAATCAAAATGATCGCTGATCCACCCATTCCGATAAGAGGAGCTGCGGCCAAACTCCAACCGCTTCGATACATGAGCAAGTATCCGAGTTCGATACCTACAATTGCTATGCCCACTAAGGCAGCCGCCCATGAAAATTCATCGGCTGAAAAAATAGCTTCATTGGGCATAAATAATTTGGCTGCGATTATGGTGAAAACGAGTGCTGACACATAAAACGTGATCAAGGCGCTGGCGGGGTTAACGCCATCCGGGATGGTTTTCATACATATTTGATACATGGCAATTGCTGAGATCACCATGGCGGCGGATAGAAAGTGAGGGCTCATCTTGATCAACTAGATACCAATAATAAAAGCAAATGCGGAATAAGACAGTATAGGTTTAATGCGAGCGAAATGAGAGAACTTATGCGCCTAGAGGCGATAATTAACGCACATAAGCAGCTATTGAAATAAAGTGACATATTGAGCCGAGCAATACGAATAAATGCCAAATGCCGTGTGCATGCGCTAATTTTTTAAGGTGATCTAAGACGTAAAAAATAATGCCTAGGGTGTAAGCCATTCCTCCTAGGCTCAGCCAGATGAAGCCAGCCTCTGAAATAGCCGCCTTTAGTTCAGAAATTTCAAACACACAGGTCCAACCCATCAATAAATAGATCACCATTTGCAATAGTTCACTGCGCGATTTTCTGAAAATATCAAACAACAATCCGATTAGAGCTAAACTCCAAACCC
This sequence comes from uncultured Arenicella sp., assembly GCA_905479805.1. Classification (GTDB taxonomy): domain Bacteria; phylum Pseudomonadota; class Gammaproteobacteria; order Arenicellales; family Arenicellaceae; genus Arenicella. Next base: position 11,097 of record CAJQNY010000025.1, on the reverse strand, counting down.
ATATAAGAAGGGTCATACCACCCTTGCCATAAAGGGACACCAGCATATATGGGGTATAGGTCCCTGCAATCAGAAGATAGATAGAAACGTGATCAAGTTTTTGAAAAAACCGTTTCAGGCGAGGAGGGTGAAAACTGTGATAAAGAGTAGAGGCGGTATATAACAATACCAAGGTAAAACCAAAGATACAGAAACTGATAATGAGCCTGGGGTTGGCTTCCTGAATGCTCAAGGTTAGCAACACGCCAGATCCGACTAGGGCTAATACGGCCCCGACTAGATGAGTGATGCTGTTAAGTTTTTCTCCGCGGTACAAGGTGTCTCTCTTAAGGTCTACTAGCCTTAGATAGGTGACTTCAAGGCACTAGTTTAGCGCATAAAGTAAGCGAAAGGCTTGCCTGTGGTATCTAGTCTTTTATTGTTAGTTTGGTAACTGCTCGTTTGTCATCAAGGTTAAGCAAAATGTCAGCCAAGCTAGGCAAGTTTATATGCATGTGCCGAATCAGCCGTTCATAGTGCATAACAAAAGTTATGAGTTCTTTATCTGTCATGCCGACAGGCGAGGCGTTTTTAACCGTCGCTGAATCGGAGGGGTTTTGGTCCGATAGTAACTTGTCACGTAGTTTCTCTTCTTGTTGAATTCGCCATTTTAATACAATCTCCGGAGTAGCGGGTTGAAGAACTATTAGATACTCCAGTTTTGAAAATAGCTGTCGATATTTATTCTGCAATTTTGAGTTAACCGCGCTTCTCCATAAGGCGTCAGTATCGTGTTCTTGTTCTAATAAGTTGATGCTTTGAGATAACTCTTCTTCGGTTTGTGCTTGTGCGGCAATGCACCACCCTTCAAAAATTATGATATCTGGCGTTGTATCTACCGTTTGCCATTGGTCGATTGAATATCGATCATCTTCTGCTTTATTAAATCGTGGAATCAAGCAAGGACGCTCCTTACTGGCGACCTTCAAGCTCTTTAATGTCTCGTTGGCAAGCAGTGTGTCATGCGTGCCAGGCACGCCTCGAGTTTTGAAAAGAGGGTGAATGCTAGCCGCTAGCTCGTTGCGTTCTTGTTTGGTCTTGTAAAAATCATCTATGGAAATGATTTCCACAGAACGCTTATGGTGTGATTCTAGAATAGCTTTCAGGAATAGCGCCATTGTAGATTTACCGCTTCCAGGGCAGCCGTTGATGCCAATTATATGGCCCTTTGAATTGCTACTGAAGCGTCGGTTTAGTTTTTCACCGATCGGTAGATACACTTCTTCTACGACTCTCGTAAAAGATGCTGGTAAACGCTCTTGCTTAATAAGTGTTTTGATCTGCGAATCAAGCATTGCGCATTCTCAATATTGTTGCTCTAAGTCGACCACGTTGTTAAGCGGTAAGTCGCCGATAAACAAAGCGAGGTTTTCTAGCAGAATATCTAGGCTGCGTTGCGCATGGTGTAACGGGTCATTGGATGATGAATGAGGCGTAATGATCAAATTGGGAGCATTCCAAAGGCTAGATGTTTCAGGTAACGGCTCTTGATTAAAAACATCAATCACGGCGTTAATCTTATTGGCCATTAACGCATTCTCTAGTGCTTGGTAGTCCACTAAGGGGGCTCGACTATAATTGACAAAGCCCGCACCAGGCTTCATGAGATCGAATTCTGTTTGGCTAAATACTTGATCTGTTTGCGGTGTGTGTGGCGCTGTTACAATAATGAAGTCAGCACTCGGCAGTATTGTATGAAGATCCTCTGGGCGATACATTTGGTCAATATGCTCATGGTCGTCGCCGCTGCGTCGAATGCCAATCACATTGAGGCCGAAATATTTAGCGGCAGCCGCGGTATCACCGCCAACATGACCGACGCCATAAATAAGTAAGGTTTTTCCCGCTATGGCACTGTTGTGGATCTTCTGCCATTTGCTGTGAGCTTGGTTATGTACCATCTGTGGCAAACCATTGTTTAATGCCAATATCGACATTATTAAGTATTCACTGGCACGCTTGCCATGAGCGCCACGACTATTGGTCAAAGTAATATGATCGGGTACCCAACTCAGTGGTAGTAAATGATTGATCCCTGCACCTTGTAGGTGAATCCATTTCAATTTTGGTGCAATTTCAGTGAGCTTGGTTCGGTCAAAGTCCCAGGCAAATAGAGCGTCCGCGGTACTCATAGTTTCTTGAAAATCGACGCCGTCATTACCAATGGTAATGCGGGTTAGTTTTCTGAGTTCGGTATGCCTATCCAGCGCGCTTTCTAAACGTTCTGCTGTGATCTCGAAAACTTCACCAAGCGCACTGGAGTTTTCTATGTGAAGGTGAATTCGTTTCGAATGATCGCTCATGGCTTAGTTTGAATACCAGGTACTGTATCGGGTGTCTTAATTAGTGCCTTCAGTTGCTTGGGCTACCTTGAATAGGAACCTAAACGAAGCTATACGCCGTGGCTGGATTATCTACGATCAATGTTGTCACATTTTCTTTCGACAAACCACGTTGTTCCATTCTAGGCACAACATTTGTAATCAGGTGATCGTAACCCAAACCGCCATAGGCATGCAGTCTATGCTTGGTCGCCACATCGTGCGACAGCAATACCTGTTTCTCAAACCCGTTTTCAAAATGCCACAGAATGACATCCATACGTTCGGCATCCGATGGCATATCGACTTTTGGATTCGGGGGGTAATAGGAGCTCTCATTGCCAAACAAGTCATATTCTAGATAGCATCCGGTTTGGGCCATGTCCCGCAGCCAGCCCCTGTCTAAGCACGTCCGGTCAATGTGACAGATGATGGTACGAGACAAATCACCGCCTGCTTGATCGACTACTTCGGCTATTTCAACGGGAGAATTAGGGTCTCGGCCGGGGTGCACCATTAGGGCTGCTCCCGTTTCTAAGTGTGCATTTACGCCTGCGCGAAGGCTTTTTTTCTCGTTTCTATCCCAAGGATAGGCGCAACCGACTTCACCAATCATCCCAGCCTTAATGTCTGTACCGTCTACGCCGACTAAAATGTCATTGACGATTTCGTCAGTGATGGATTCTTCGCTGCGCATATCCATATCTTCAGGATGGGTTACGCCAAGATAGTAGCCCGCACCCATTACGATATTCATACCAGTCTTCTCGGCAATCCTACGTAAGATGATGGGTTCTCGGCCTAAGCCTATGTTCGTTGGGTCGACAATGCTTTTGCCGCCCGCAGCAACGAATCTATTTAATTCGCTGATCGCTAGTTCTTCGTCTTGAAGCTCTACGTTGTCCAAGTTCGACGTCCAGTGATATCCAACCCAACCACGGTTTTGCAGACTTATTTTTTGATTAGCTAGATCCTTTTGATCAGCTTCTTCGGGCTCAACATACATAAAATTACCATCGAAAATGACATGGTCATGCGCCAAGGTAATGCCAAGTTCTGATGAATCTATTAAGCCCGTGACGGTTTGTACTTTTCCTACTCTATTATCGTTCGTCATGATTGTCTCTATTCAGTCCTAGTAATATCTTTGTATTGAGTCCTTTATTAGCTGGGCAAAACAGCGCGCGCACTTATCTCCACCAGCAATCCTTCAAATGCAAGGGAAACGCCGCCTACCACGGTTCCACTTGGCCCTGGTGCGTTAAAGAATTCAGCGCGGGCATCGAAGGCCGCTTGGCGATAGCGTATGTCAGTAAGAAAGATGTCCAAAGAAACCACGTCATCCATGCTGCCACCAGCCGCCGTCATATAAGATTCGATGTGCCGTAAACACTGACGGCATTGTTCCAGCGGGTCATTAGGGCCTACCAATTTTCCATGGTCTAACGATATCTGGCCCGATATAAATACTAAGTTATCAACTTTGCAACACTGTGATGCAACAGCTGGGTCTGCGGGTTCGCCGACATTGGGGATGGTTATGCTTTCTCGTTTCATAGTTATTTCAATAGTTAATTTTTATCGCTGCTTTGATTGTCTTGCTGGATATCACTTAATTAGCAACCGGGCCAATGACGTGATCCAGGACATAGTTCGAAAACTCATGGACGGTCTGTTCTTCAGTTGGCGAGTAGCGAGTAGGCGTTGTTAATTTACTCACAATACCACGGTGCACAACTTCACAGATACCTTTGTCCTCATCGATAAACATTTCCATAGGCGGCACATAGTCCTTCTCAAATTCTTCTTCGAAGTCGTCGCGGTCCACCGTAGATTTTGGAAAACAGCACCAGGTAATTATGCGTGTTTGGTGAGGTCCTTCCGGAAAGTACTGATGAAACGTAATTCTGTCTGGTGGCATATTCATCAATAGGTGAGGGTAGAAGACCATGAAGTGAGTGCTGTCTTTGTCTTCATCAGAAAGCGTTTCAACGAATGGGAGTTTGCCTCCTCTTGGTACGTAAAGACCAGTTTCAACATCACTGGTGTTGATCGCGTAAACTCCAGGTTTTCCTGTTGCATTAAATTCTGAAAGCTGGGCATCTGGATAAAAGGTATCAAACGACGGTTTGTGTACCGTGCGGACGTGATAGCCTTCACGAGAATTCTCTACCCAAATCTTCCAATTAGCGGTGAAGGTGTTCTCCCATTTTCGGACCACCACCATATCTTCTAATTTGTAGTCTTTAAACCGCTCAGGTAAGTCAGCAAGTGAATCTAGTAAGGTCTCGGCTTCATCGTCAAAGTTAATAAACACAAACCCACCCCAAAGCTCAGCCTTAACAGTTGGCAGTGAGTGATCCTTTTTATCAAAGCCTTTAGCATCTTCCATCGCTGGTGCGCCGAGCAACTCGCCTTCTAGCGAGTAGGTCCAAGCGTGGTAGGGGCAAACCAGTCGTTTACAGTTTCCCTTACCGCTCACCAATTCAGCTGCACGGTGTTGGCAAGCGGCTGACATCGCTCTCACTACCCCGTTTTTGTCCCGTAATATAATCAGAGGTTCGCCAAGCATATCAATCCTTACGTAATCACCTGGATTTGGGATTTCTTCCTCACGGGTGACTTGCAACCAACGTTTACGGAATATGGTGTCCATCTCACGGTCGTACCATTCTTGCGAGGTATACACTTCGCCTGGGAGTGGGCTAGCCTCGTCAATGGGTAAACGAGTATTGGCGTATTTTTCAGGTGAAAAAATTGAACTTTCTGTTCGACTCTCAACAGCACCCATAGTGAATCTCCGGCAATTGATTTATTTGTATTTCGAATCACGAATATAGATCCTTGGCTTGCTTGACGACAAGCAGATAGATTGCACATAATGTGTTGAAAAATTAGACAGATATAATTATGCGACGATTTGGCGTTCATCTAAATGCACTGCGGGCTTTTGAGGCCGCTGCTCGTCATTGTAGTTTTACGCTTGCGGCAGAAGAGCTTTGTGTCAGTCATTCAACAGTTTCTCATCACATCAAAGGTTTGGAGAAAACCTTAGGCGTAGACTTGTTTCTTAGACAAAACCGAACCGTGGTGCTGACCAGTTCAGGTGAGATGCTGCTCCCAGTTCTAAAAAACTCCTTCGACAGAATATCAACAACACTTGAAACGATTAAAAACGGCGATGATCAAGCACCGTTGCGTATCACTTTAACACCGTCATTTGCCAATAAATGGTTCATACCACGACTACACCGCTTTACTGAAGCGAACGAAGGTATTGAGGTGGAGCTTAAACAGTCCTTGTCTTCTCGGGACTTTGAGCGCACACGTTTCGATGTAGGCGTGCGTTTTGGCTTAGGCGAATGGCCAGGCCTCAAGACTGAATTGTTGCTGCCAATAAGAATGACACCATTGTGTAGCCCTAAAGTGTTGCAGAACGGCCGCACACTTGAGAGTCCGAGTGATCTCGTTGGTAGAACATTTATTCATGCCGATACCGATGACGCACGCGACTCTCAATCAGAGTGGCAGACATGGCTAGACGCCATGGGTTCCAGTGACATTGATTGTCGGCACGGTTTGTCATTCCAAGATCCAGGTTTGGCCCTAAATGCTGCAAGAGATGGGCTGGGGATAGCAATGGGGTATCTTGAATTGGCCGCTGATGATTTAGAGAGCGGCCAACTAGTCCGGCCGTTCGCAGCTGAAGTACAACACCATTGGCCGTACTATATCGTTGTGCCAGAGAGTAAGGTAGACGATCCTCAGGTACAGATTTTCTGTGAGTGGTTACGCTCCGAAACTAAAACATTAAGATATTCGCCCCCTAGTTAAGCTTTGTAGCGCTAGTGAAAAATATTTATTGACAGGAAAGTTTATTTCGCCAAAATAAACCTCTCGAGTATTCAAATACAACATACAGGTGCGTCTTATGAAATTAGGCTTTATTGGTTTAGGAATTATGGGAGCCCCAATGGTAGGGCATTTATTAGCGGCAGGGCACCAAGTAACGACGTGTTTGAATTCTTCGCCCTTACCTGAAGCGCTCGTTGATAAGGGTATTGATATCGTCCCTACCGCCGCGGCCGTGGCGCAAGCATGTGACACTATCATCATCATGGTGCCAGACACACCGCAGGTTGAAACCGTGATTCGAGGTGAGAACGGGTTATTGAGTTCTGTTGGCGACAATACCTTGGTCATCGACATGAGTTCGATTAGCCCAGTGGTAACCCGTGACCTTGCCGCCGCGGTTAAAGCAAAAGGGGGTGATTACTTAGATGCACCCGTATCCGGTGGGCAAGTAGGTGCTGAAGCAGCAAGTTTAACCATCATGGTAGGTGGGTCTAAGTCGGCTTTTGAGCAGGCATTGCCGTTGTTTGAATTAATGGGCAAGAACATCACTTTAATCGGCGAAGAGAACGGTTCAGGGCAGAGCTGTAAAATCGCCAATCAAATAATCGTCGCACTCAATATTGAAGCGGTTAGCGAAGCCCTAGTGTTCGCCTCAAAAGCAGGCTGTGATCCTGCCATTGTACGTGAAGCTTTGATGGGCGGTTTTGCTGCTTCAAAAATCTTAGAAGTGCATGGCGAGCGTATGATCAAGAGAACTTTTGATCCCGGCTTTCGGATTCGCCTACACCAAAAAGATCTTAATATTGCTCTGGAATCAGCCAAAGCCATGGGGGTCAGTTTGCCCAATACCGAACAATGTCAGGCTCTATTTCAATCGTGTGCAGACAATGGTGGCGGTGATGATGATCACTCAGGATTAGTTAAATCACTTGAGGCTTTAGCGGGACATGCTATTGGATAGTTGAAACCTCATTTAGAACGAGGTTTCATTTACGGCCTACATCAGTCCCTGCTTTTTGGCCATTTGCCGAGCGGCTCTCGGTGCCAACCATAGCGTTGGCAGCAAGATAATTGATACCGGAACCGCAGTGATCACAATGAATGATTGCAGTGCCGTAATGCCGCCTGAGCCTACCGTAATTAGAATCATAGCGAGAACGCCCATCATGACTCCCCAGAACATTCTTAAAGGTGCTGGTGGGTCCTCGTTGCCGCTCATGACTATTGAGACGGTATAGGTCATTGAGTCGCCTGTGGTGGCAACAAATATGGTCGTCAGTACCAAGAATAGAACGGATATAAAGAATCCAGCCGGAAGCTCCTGTGTGATCGCCAACAAAACGGCGGGCATATTAAAGCCGGTGAAAGGTCCAGAGATAACGCCGGGATTTGATAGCTCAAAAAACAGTCCTGTGCCGCCCACGATGCTGATCCAAAATGCGGTTACGAGTGGTGCAAAGATAGAAACAGCTAAGATCATTTCTCGAATCCGACGACCGTTGGAGATGCGGGCAATGAATATAGCCATCAGCGGCCCATAACCTAAAAACCAACCCCAGTAAAAGACAGTCCATATGTCGAGCCAGGCGGCGTCCGCCCGATAGGTTGCCATGGGGATTAATTCAGAAACTAATAAGCCTGTGGATTGTATGAAACCGTCTAAAATAAATGAGGTGGGGCCTAACAAAAGCATATAGCAAATCAAAAACCCTGCGAGTACAACGTTGAAAGTACTCAATAATTGAATGCCCTTGTGAATGCCAGATACGGTAGAAATTGTATAGACGCAGATTAAGAACAAGATTACTAAAAATTGCGTAGTGAGGGTGTTGTCGAGGCCAAAGAGTGCCGATAAGCTATAACTGATCTGTAGACCAAGAAAACCAATAGGACCAACCGTGCCAGCAATGACGGCAACAACACAGGCCGCGTCAATGACACTTCCCAGCCAAGTATTAATGACACGATCGCCAAATAAAGGGTAGAGAAGGGTCCGTGGCTTGAGCGGAAGGCCTTTGTCATAATGCAAATGCATTAACAAAATAGTGCTCAGGCTGCCAAGAATGGTCCAAGCCAAGAACCCCCAGTGCATGAAGGTTTGCGCTAATGCAGGAAAGACCGCAGCCATACTCGCTGCTTCAACACCGTAGAGCGGAGGAGGCGAGAGAAAGTGTGACATCGGTTCAGCGGCTGCGAAAAAAACACCACCACCAGCGAGTAGGGTACACATGATGATGCTGAACCATTTGAATGTACTCATCTCTGGCTGACTAGCATTTCCCAACACCACGCCGCCAGACTTACTTGCGGCAATGTACAGGGCAATCACAAAGGTGAGTAATAACAAAAGCTGCCAGGCAGCACCAAAAAATGTAGTGGACCACGCAAAAGCGGTATTGATTAAAGATGAAAGCGTATCTAAATCAAACAGGGCTAAGAATACGAACAACAATAATGAACTGGCACTGAGTAAGAAAGTGAGCCAGGAGATTTGTGTGGACTGTTGCTGGTTGTTCGGTGTTATGTGTTCTTCTTGCGGCTGTTCCTGCATATGGATACTTACCTTGGGTTTAATCAGTGGCTCTTTCAAACAAAGAGGGTCTCGATTTAATCGGTTTAAAACGTCAGTTTAAAAAATGCTCATATTAGGCTATTCAAGTTCATCTTTCGAATAGCCTAATATGCCGGAGCAATTTTAGCAATCCAAGGTGTTGCTGCGTTCCCAGTCAGTAAGTTCAGTGCAATAACTATCCCACTCAGCTGATTTCAATTTAACATATGCATCAATTAGTTCATCGCCCAAGTTAGCGCGTATGGTTTTATTCTTATCGAGTTGCCTGATTGCATCAAGCAAGTTCAGTGGGAGTTTCTTTGCGTTCTTAGCTTTGTGACCTTCTTCGTACATATTGATATGCAGAGGGTCTCCCGGGTCTCGCTTGTTCTCGATGCCATCAAGCGCCGCCGCCATAATTCCTGCCTGTAATAGGTAAGGGTTTGTTGCGCCATCCGCTAGGCGCAATTCAAATCGATCTCCCTCCGGTACGCGGATCATGTGCGTACGGTTGTTCCCGCCGTAGGTGACGGCATTAGGAGACCAAGTTGCACCAGAGAGTGTTCTGGGTGCATTGATTCGTTTATAGCTGTTAACCGTTGGGTTGAAAATTGCTGTTAAGTCAGCTGCGCTGTGCATGATTCCTCCTAAAGCATCATAAGCTAGAGGAGACAATCCCAATCCGCGTGGGTCTTTTTTGACGGTTGATTTGAATAGATTCTTTTTGCCATCTTTATCCCAGAAGGAGATATGTGCGTGACAGCCATTGCCCGTTAAATGGGTGAAGGGTTTTGGCATAAACGTAGCGCGCATACCATTATCTTCAGCGATGCTTTTGGCCATGTATTTAAAAAATACGTGGCGGTCGGCTGTCTTAAGAGCATCGTCAAAATCCCAATTCATCTCAAACTGACCGTTGGCATCTTCATGATCGTTTTGGTAAGGATTCCATTTCATTTCTAACATGGCATCGCAAATCTTGCCGATCACTGGGTACTGACGCATCAAAGCTTGTTGGTCATAACAGGGTTTGGATTGAGTGTCGGCGGCGTCAAACACTTCGCTGCCATCTGGCGAAATCAAGTGAAACTCACATTCCACTCCCGTTTTCGCGCGTAAGCCTAATTTCTGCGCGCGGGCGAGTTGTCGTTTCAGCGCTACTCGTGGAGAAGCTTCTACCTCTTTGCCATCCATCCATAGGTCAGCCGCTACCCAGCCTATCTCAGGCTTCCAAGGGAGTTGGATTAAGCTATCAGGGTCAGGAATGGCAAATAAATCTGGATGTGCCGGCGTCATATCCAACCAAGCGGCAAAGCCAGCGAAGCCAGCGCCATCTTTCTGCATGCCTTTAATGGCTCTTGCAGGAACTAGTTTGGCCCTAAGTACACCAAATAGGTCGACCCAACTAACCAGAAAATACTTTATGCCTTTATCTTTGGCGATTTTACTAAGATCTTTTGCCATTGCTATGTTCCTCGATATTTGGTGTGAGATTTACTACTTTGTTGTTATTGTTTTTGCTTAATACTTTCCTTGGCCTGGTATCCAATCAGTGCCAGCTAGGGGCACTCGCGCCATTGCCGATGCTTCTACAGTGAGAGCCACCATATCTTCTGGCTCTAAGTTATGCACGTGGCTTTTGCCACAGGCGCGTGCCAGTGTTTGTGTCTCTAAGGTGAGGCAATTCAGATAGTTAGCCAAGCGTCGCCCACCCAGTTCGGGGTCGAGACGTTTTGCTAACTCTGGGTCTTGCGTTGAAATACCAGATGGGTCACGCCCGTCTTGATAATCATCGTAGTAACCGGCAGACGTGCCTAATTTATTGTATTCCTCTTCATGTTCGGGGCTGTTATCACCCAGCGCTATTAATGCAGCCGTACCTATTGAAACTGCGTCGGCGCCCATGGCTAAGGCTTTGGCAACATCAGCGCCAGTACGAATACCGCCAGAGACAACCAATTGAACCTTTCGGTGCATGTCTAACTCTTTGAGAGCATCAACCGCCATTCTTACCGCGGGTAAAGTAGGGATGCCGACGTGTTCGATAAACACATCTTGAGTCGCGGCAGTGCCACCTTGCATGCCATCCAATACCACCACGTCGGCGCCAGACTTAACCGCTAAGGTTGTGTCATAAAACGTTCGTGTCGCACCTACCTTAACGTAGATAGGCACTTGCCAATCAGTGATCTCGCGTAGCTCCGCTATCTTGATCTCCAAGTCATCAGGCCCAGTCCAATCGGGGTGTCGACAAGCGCTGCGTTGATCTATGCCTTTAGGGAGATTGCGCATGCCTGCGACTCGGTCTGATATTTTCTGCCCGAGTAGCAT
>CAJQNY010000024.1 GCA_905479805.1 uncultured Arenicella sp. | reverse complement strand
TTTGATTTATGAACTTCGACGGCGCCAGCATCTAACACTGATATATCAAGCAATGCCTCGAACAGCATCTGCAAGGCATCAACCGAGTTATGTATCTGACTCGCTATTCGTTGAGTTTCAGGGTCCCTCTCGGTTTCATCCAAGGCGGCCGTATGGAGGGTAAGCGCATAAAGAGGTTGACGTAAGTCATGGCTAGCGGCGGCTAAAAATTTTGACTTTGCCATATTAGCTTGCTCGGCCTCCTGTTTTTGATCACGCAGCTCGTTGATGAGTTCTATGTTCTCATAGCGCAAGGACATTGCATTGGATAAACTCTTATTGATCTTAAGGTTAAAGAGCGTAATCGTAACCAAGAACACAATTGTCACTAAACCAAGGCCTATGTGCGTAGAGCCACCAAGCGCGAACAAATAGGCCGCCAATGGCAGTAGCATAACAGGGACAAAAGCAAAAAAAGCCGGCAGGTAAATACTCAATGAAAATGCTGAGCCACCTGCCATACAAAGTAAGCTCATTACTATCAATAACTGGTAGTCGAGCTGTTCAGGCACAAACATAATGATGCCCCCCGCTCCCCAAATAATACCCGCGGACAAACTCCCTAGGACCAAGAAGGCTTTATAGCGACTGAGGTTTTCAACCTTAAATTTACGACTAAAAGATCGATATACAGCTATTCTGGCGGTAACCATGACAATCAACAAACCCATCCAGACCAGCAAGTTTTTATGCGGTACAAGATTCCAAAATATGGCCGTTAAGGCAACACTAACGCTCAAGTTAATTAACACTAGAGAGCCAATCGACTCATACAGAGTTCTTATCTTATCAAGTTCAACGCCAGAATTGGCCGTGCTCTCTTCAATAGTCGCTTTTAACAATGCTATGTTCCGTCGGCTAATACTGTGTGTAGTATACGCATAGTTTTAAAGTTAGTTTGTTGCTAAATTGGCATAGTTCAACTTAGCTAATCCATATTAAAACGAATTACCGTCAACAGCCCGGGAACGATGAATTGATGATCCTGAGGACTCTAAAATTATCACTAAAATAAACTTGATCCCAAGGAACTACTCAACCTTAACAGTTGCTCTTACCGTAGTGGTACCACCACAAACACTTTGCGAGTCAACAACATTCACGATCTCAGTACCAAAATCTAAGGTTGAACTGACCGTGGTCGGTCTAAACCACGTAACCGGAAAATCATCTTCGTCGTCGGCACCTGGGCTAGTTTCCTCCAGCCCACCCATTAGCGCAAACTGTCGGCCATAGTCGACGATGAAAGAGATCGGAGGTCCTCCTATAGATTCTGTTTGTGGTTCATTAGTATCTCGAGAGTCTGTCCCATCTCCAAAATTTGTCCAACTGCCTTGAGATGATGCAGTTGAGCCACCAAAATTCGCTGGGGTTTGATAACCCAAAAGCCAGCTCCACTCTTCATTGTCGTTATTGTCACAATTCGCGCTAGTCCAACTAATTGATAGGTAGTCTACGGTTATTTTTCTGTCTTGCTGATTTGGATTTCTTCCTAAAGCGAGCTCTTCAATATCAAATGTATTGTCATCATCAGTGTCTGGTTCTCTTGGATTCGTTTCATGAAATCTCTCTCGCCAATCGTTCAATTGGTCGTTGTCGGTATCGGAGTTAAGAGGATCTGACGTCTCCATTACGACTGCGCGATTTACGACAATAGTGGCTCCGTCGAGCTCTTCTTTATCGCTTAGAATATCGCGATCGGTGTCTCTTTCATTGATGTTGGTACCATGTTGCGGAGACCCTATCGTCACTAAACGCAGTTCAATGGTCTGATTGTTACACTGGTCAGCTGCTTCGCACTCAGCAACAAATGTCGAAAAATTGTTCGTGAGTGAGTCGCTGAACGCTACGCAGAAAGCCGGCGGGTTTCTGGTGGTGGTTAAGCAGGCACCGCCGCCGCCCTTATATTCTGATGAATCTAGCAAACCATCTCCATCAGTATCAATATTTTGCGGGTCACTATTTAGAAAATGTTCTAATAAATCAGGCAAACCATCGTCATCACTGTCTGGGTCGTTTGCATTCGAGTAAACCCGTTTCAAGCTTCCATTGATTAATACTTCAATGCCCTCTTCTTCAATTTTATTTGGGACACCGTCACCGTCGTCATCGAGGAATAACGGGCCGTCACTACTGTCGTTTGGATTTAAGCCAAGATTTAACTCAAGCAGATCGTTTACAAGATCACCGTCGGTGTCGGCATTTAAGGGGTCTGTTGCAAAACCTGGGTTGCTGAGTACTAGATCGCATGCCTCTAGAGAATCATGATCAATTAGTAAGGGGTTTATATCATTGCCATCCTTGTATGGAGTAATGGTGTAAGTCACAAAGCTGGTCACCGGGTCACGACTCGTCATTTGCTGTGGTTCGCCCGAAACAATGCGCATACCATTCAATTCTTCCCAATCGCTTAGACCGTCGAGATCCGTATCACGTTGGCGTGGATCAAGCGCGCACGCAAGCTCTTCGTGGTCAAGCAATAGGTCTCGATCAGAATCGGCTTGATTTGGATTGGAGTAAACATTGTAGCCCTGTTGTGAAGATTTAAGCTGGACGCGCCAACCTTTTTGAATCTCCGTGGAATCCAGTAAAGTGTCGCACGGCACTGGTGCAGGAACACGATTACATCCATCAGTATTGGTTTGTAAATCAGAACTACCATGCAAATATTCTTCACGCGCCCAAACTCCATCCTGATCTTGGTCTCTCACATAGGCGAAGTCAAACTGCTCTCCTGAGCGAATTTGAAACTCATCCAGATCCACCCCTGGACGATCTTGGCTTGCAAATAGCGCCCAAAATCGGCTTTCGGTAAGTGACGCACTTGTATCTAAATAGCGGACTAACACTTCTTTATCAACACCCGCAGGCACGAGCACATCATCACCACCGGGAATGGATTCTATCGTTTGATCGGAACCTGCTCGAATGATGCCTTGTTGTACCTGCACCTGAGTATTGAACCCAGCCAAGGATGCATCACTGGGAGCCACAATTGTTTCCGCGATGCCGTTGCCACCATCACGGATAAAGGCGGCAGGTGTGTGCAGTGCTGTCTCGTAACTGGCGGGAACTAGAATATCATCACCGGCTGGAACCGTTTCAATTGTTCCATCGGATCCAGTCTGAATAATAATCGCGCGTGGCTCTACTGGTCGAAAAATCGAAAAGTTTGGATCTTGTTCATCCGTTGCTGCTGCGGTGGTTTCGACTATGCCGTTGCCACCGTCACGAATTGTTGGGTATCGGCTCAGGCCTATTATTTCAAGGGCGCGCGCCATGGTGATGCCATTAGGGAGGCCAGTCGCAGGGTTTTGAAAACTGGCGGTTGCCACGCGATAACTTTCGGCCTCACCTTGGCCATCATCAAAGGTAATACCAGCCGTTCTATCGAGCACTGATTGTGATGTGAATGCGAAATTATTGCCAGCGTCATCCGTTATATCAAAGTTAGCTAACTGAACGAAAAATCCGCGTGGGTTCTTCATCAACTCCTCAACCTGTTGAGGGAAGATTGATGTCGTTTTGAATATAAATGGCCCTCGAGACGGATCACCTAGTGCACCAATATTGATAGAGCCTAGGTTTTCGTTCTCCGGCACTAGCGCGGCCACAGGGATAATCTGGCGACGATCATTTGGGCTTTGTGTTTGCGCGGTTAACTCAAGATTACTGATTGAGAATGGAATATCGCCATCGTTATCAATAGTAAGTTCTACTCTGATCGCCGCATCTACAACTTCACGAAGGATTGATTCGGTGTTTTCAACTTCGACGCTCGTCGTTAGCGAGTCATGGTAAGCCTCTTCAGCACCACGAGCGGATTCTTCACCCAGAGAAACAGTGCTTCCGCGTTCAGACCCTTGCGTTGAACCAACTGTTGCTGTCGCAGAATAGCTCGGGAAGGCACTACCGTCGCCTCCAGCATTCGCCGATACGGCAAGCTCCTGGCTAGTTCCAATGGTATTTTTACTGGATGTTTCATTGCTCCTAGAGAAACTTTCATTTTCACTTTTGCTTATCGTTGCCTCAACTGTTTTTAAATCGACTTCAACTATGCCCTTTTCATTGTTAGTGGTGAAGCGCGTATCTAGCTGCATATTGATATCACCAACCACGATACGTGGGCTTGGCAAATCAGCGATTAGAGGGTTACGATTACCAGCGACTATCTCATCTGGATCACTAATTTGATCGCCGTCAGTATCAGCAAAGATGGGTGAGGTTTTAAAGAAAACGTACTCAAATCCGTCTTCGATCCCATCGCCATCGGTATCTTGCTTCGATGGGTTACTATAAATCGAGTTCCACTCTAGATCATCAGATAGGCTATCTCCATCAGTATCAAAACTGCGCGGATTCATGCTGCCGTGATACTCATCAGCATCGCCAACTCCATCACCATCTGTGTCGGTTAGGTAAGGGTCTGAGTAAACAAAGTAATTTGTTTTTACGCCATTGACCTGCTCGACCACAATTACCCAGCCTGCCAGTTCAATATGATCGTCTAATCCGTCGTCATCGGAGTCAACTAACTCTGAGCCTGACGGACTGGTTCCAGTAAAATCGACTATCGCTGGATGAGTGGTGACAAACGTCTGCGGCTCCCTAATTGTATTACCAGCTAAGTCTTTTACGTTAGTGACCGTCAAAGTGTATTTAGCGCTACTTTGAACGCCCGTTTCAAGTATGACAGCGGTTTGCGAAGGATCGACAAAACTAGCTGACCTAACCGGCAGTGCGGTTAGGGTCGTCTTGTCAACAATATTGAAATTCGATGTACTCAATATCACATCATCGCGCATGGCTTCATTAAACTGCAGGACCACTGAGTTGCTACTCGCTGATAGTGCGCTAACGGTTGATGGGCTGACTGTATCAAGGGTAATTCCAACCGCATTTACGTGCTTGCGACGGCCATAATCGGCGCTTGCGGTTACAACGTTAAACCCATCATTCAGCCTCACATTGGCGGTAAATGTGCCTTCGCGCCAATTTACACTTTGACCATTGACGGTAACGCCATCCAGGTTACGTTCTAACTCGACACTCCCGCTGATTACAGCATTTGCTGAATTGGTGTATGAAATTGCTGATGGCGAGGTAATGATAACCTTAGAAACTGGGGTGGTAACGGAAGTTTCCGGCTCAGGCAAGCTGCGCACGGTTTGGCGGTCATCGGCAATGTGCTCACCGGCTTCCGGTGAACCATCATTAGAAGCAAGTGAGGTGCCACTAGAATCAGCCGAGGAAACAATTGAATCAGCGTTATTCAGTATTGTCTTGCTAGTCTTTGCTTTTACTTCTACAACCTGCGCCAATGTTGTCTGTCTTGATGTTCTTCCTGTCGAAAATAAACTAGGTGTAGCCTCATCCAATTCCGAGTTTTTTATATTGTGATCGTCTGATTCAGTGCCAGAATCATCTAAGGCATGATTAGGCACTTTAATATTTGTCTGCGTATTCGTATTCGTATTCGTATTCGCCGCACTTTGAATCGAATGATACATAAATGGTGCACTAGATTGCTTGTTAATCGTAGCGATTCTGATTTGGTTAGCGCGCTGCGTCGCCACCTGTTCTTGCCAGTGTTGTTGAGAAAAGTCACTCGCATTTGAGGGAACATCCGAAACCACGAATTCATTAGATGCAATAGGGTCAATATCAGCAAATTCTGCCTGTGAAACGTGATCAACGATCGAAGCTAAAGGTGATGCTGGTGATTGCGCTTGTAGTTCTTGATCAACACTATCAACGGGCTTGTGTGAGTACCAATGGGCCGATAGCCCCGTTACCAAGACGCTAATCGCAAGGAATACTTTTTGTTGTTTATTCATCATTGTTCCCTCTACCGAATTATTTGATTTGAGCTTGATCGAAATTGCGAACCTGGTACTTTCATTGGAGCGAGGCTTGATTTACTCGCCCTATAAACCCGCTCACTTAACACATTGCTTTTAGCATTTCGTTTAAAAAAGCCATCACGGGACATTCGCACTGGGTTACAGACACCATCCAAATAGGTTAAGTCCGGATAGCTGAGGTAATACTCACATCCGGTAAAAAGATTGTCGCTGACACGGTCAATTTCGATCGAACTGATAGTGCCAATGTCTCGACCCCAATAATCCAAAATAAACCAATCATCGTTGCTTGAGTCGTAGCTAACGATGGCATCGTTTGCATTTGGATCAGCAAAAGCATCAGTGGAATGTGAGCTGCCCAAGATCGAATAATCATTTGATCTTGGAATGGGATTTATTGATGATTTTCTAAACTCGATATAGTTGAAGAAATCCCCATTTGAAAACGAAGATACCAAATACCATTGGCCACCCATCAGCTCAGTATTCAGCCTTGAAATAGTCTTGGCAGAACACATGCCGTTCTCCCATAGACCGTTAATCCGTCTACAACCGCCGGGGTAGCGACAAGTGTCATATTCGTCAGCGTCACAATTCAATGACGCGATAATGGTAGGCACAAGTAGAAGAAAATCATCGTCAGATGCATATGACGAAAACGTGAATAGCAACAAAAACGCGAACAAAGACAATCTAGCCATGACCCAAATTTCCCAAAGTTAGTTGATTAGAACGGTCGGTGATTACGCTAGTTTTCACCACCAGTCTGCAAACATTGGCCCTTTATTCATCTACATAAATAGGCCTGTCACGATCATGACCCTCATGGCTGAAGTTGATAAGTAGATATTGGTTGGTAGGTCTATAGACTAAAGTAGAGGTTTGAGGAGAGAACTTTGGCAGGGCTTAGAGTTGCCTATGTGAGAAAACGCACGAGCCGTAAGAATTTATCAGTCAAGACTCCAGACTTAACTTCACAGGGTTATATAGACCAAGTGCAGAGTCATTCAACCGCCCTACCCATTCTGAGAACGCACTCATTCTGACAACGCCATGGTGCTGAGCGCAAACTAGATGCCGTCGGTGATTGAATGGATTTGAGGCACCTGGTCCAAGAACACCGAGTCGTTTTAAATATTGGGCCAATATTACCTAATATGCGCGGTAATATATGAGCCCGTATCCTCTTGCTTAATTTATC
>CAJQNY010000023.1 GCA_905479805.1 uncultured Arenicella sp. | reverse complement strand
GTTTGGTAATACTTGATCAACAGTTTTAAGGCATCACCTTGCGCTTGGTTTTCAGCAACGGTGACGGCCTTTTCTAACCAACCGATAATTTCTTTAATAGCCGCGCCGTACATGCCATCGGCGTACCAGACCTTTTCAGCGAGCGTGCCATCGTCTTGGCGGATAACTTTACTGTTAAGCCCATAAGAGATGGGCGTGGCATCTTCTGAGTCGGTCATTGCGCTGTAGAAAGCGGTAACTTCCGCATCGGTGATGTCGGGGTCGTAAAAGTTAACAGCTGAATCCTTAACCAAATCTTTGCTTGGGTCCAGAGTGATTTTTTTAGCATCGATAGTCGGGTCGAACATCGCTTGCATGGCATCGGCGTTTAGTTCTGCACCTGCAGTCTTGAGCAAGCCAGTGAAGTATCCTTGCGAAAAGCCTGGAACAAACTTATCACCCGAATAGTGATGATGAATGCCACTAGCAAAGAACACTTTGCGTGCATAGAGCATCAATGCTTGCCAATCAGCGTTTTCTTCATCGGTTGTATGGTTATTAATAACGGCTTCTAAAGCACGTCGCACACTCAAGTTATGGCGATAGTTTTGGTCCCACATCATGTCGCGGCCCGCGAGACCGGCTTGGACCAAATAGTAGACTAAGGATTGTTGCTGTACGTTTAGTTGGTCAAATCCCGGAATTTGATAACGATTAATTTTAATATCCGCAAAGCGTTCTGGGCTCCACACGAATTCATCTTCACTTGCTTTGGTCACCGCGGCTTGTGGTTGCGCTTCGTCTGCGGCCTCAGTAGCAGGTGCTTCATCTTGTGTTTGTGCCGCATCACGTTGGCATGCGCTTAAGGTTAAAAAAAGACCAAGCAATAGCCATAAAGGAAGATGTTTTTTCATGATGAAGCGCTCTCGTTAATTTAGGTCGGCAAAACTTAACGCGTGCTAACTGGCCTGTAAAGCGCTAGCCACAAAGCAGGCTAGATTTGAAATAATGGAAGGTAGGGCGGGGTGTTCTCCATAGGATATTTGGCAATCTGGATGGCCAAACGCATCCGACGAAAAAACGGCGGCTGACGGAAGTCCTTTCAATCAGCCGCTGATGGACCACATTTTTCTAGCTTACTTTTACCACTAACTTGCCGAAGTTAGCACCATGAAATAAGCCCATGAAGGCTTCGGGTGCATTATCTAAGCCTTCAACCACGTCCTCTTTGTATTTCATTTTTCCCGTTGCTAGAAGCCCACCGATTTCATTCACCATGTCTGGCACACGGTTGAAATAATTGCTGACGATGAAGCCTTGCATACGAATGCTCTTAGTGAGAATCATGCTTTGTAGTTGCACCATTTGATCTGGTCCATTTCTTGGCGCCGTTTCATTGTAGTGGGCGATAAGACCGCAAACGGGTATGCGCGCATGGTTGTTGAGAAGCGGCATGACCGCTTGCCATGAAGAACCGCCGACATTCTCAAAATACACATCGATACCGTCTGGGCATTCAGCTTTTAACTGTTCAGCCAAGTCATCATCGTAGTGACTGATGCACGCGTCGTAGCCAAGTTCTTTAACGGCGTAATCACATTTTTCTTTAGCACCCGCGATGCCAACTACTCGGCAACCTTTGCTCTTAGCAAGCTGACCCACTACGGAACCTACGGCGCCTGTAGAGGCGGCTAACACAACGGTTTCGCCAGCTTTCGGTTCACCAATATCCATTAGGCCGACATAGGCCGTTAAGCCTGGCATGCCCAATACACCAAGTGCGTGTGACGGTTGAGTGATGCGTGGGTCCAGCTTTCTAATACCTTGCCCTGATGAAGCTTCATACGATTGCCAGCCTGAGAAAGAGCTCACAAGATCACCTTTAGAGAATGCGTTGTTGCGGGTTTCGACAACTTCGCTGACTGTGCCACCGACCATGACATCGTCGAGCTCAACTCGTGCTGCGTAACTTTCGCCCGCATTCATACGGCCACGCATGTAAGGGTCTAAAGATAGGTATTTGGTTTTCAATAATATTTGGCCATCCCCAATAGTCGGAATAGGCGTATCTTCAATTCTAAAGTTCTCAACAGATGGTTTGCCGGTTGGACGTGATGCCAATACGATGCGTTGGTTCATACCAGTGGCGGCTGGGGAGGCGATGCCCGAGGGTGAAATAGCCATTGCGCCTAGCGCACTGAGTGAAGCTAGGTTAAAAGTTCGTCTATCTATTGGCATGGCTGACTCCGGTCTTTGGACACCCGCGTCATGCAGGCGTATCAATTAATTGGAGCATCAGTATACGGTTTAAGCCTAATCGATAAAAGCGCGGCTCGGTAAGACTAGAGTATTAAGGTTAGGTGAACGCTAAGCTGCACACTTTTTATCGTTGTCGACGCGTAGTTGTTTTATTGCATTCATCTCGGTTTGGCTGATGCTCAGGTAAGGGTTAACACTTGTCATGCCCCAGCCTGGGTGTGCCTGATCATCAAATGGGCCTGTCCATACTTGCGGGCTGGCGACGACGGCTTGATCAAGTACATAACGATAATTCAGTAAAGAATGCCAAGCATCGACAATGGCCGGAAAGTCGAGGTGTGCATAGGTATCAAGCGTGAAAGACAGATCAAACTCAAGGCCAACGTGCTTAAAATCAAAGGGCCAATCCGAAAATGGGACCTTAGGAACAAGGTCGTACAAGTTGCGTACCCGTATAGTTTTGTTGGCTAAGCCGTAGTGATTATAAGCATTGTAAAAGGAATGCACACCGACGCGCGGGCTGGCAAAGTTCATATTAAAGATATCTACATTTGGCATGCTCACTGCCATGTCTAAGGCGAATAAAGTACCTAATGAACATCCAAGGCTGTGGCCGGTGATGATGATTTGCTTTGGTGTGGTGGATAATTTGGAAAGCTTATAGAACAGCTGCTCTTGCATGCTTTGCGACATCTGAGAATTCTTATTCGCATAGATTTTGTTAAACCCGTCGCCCACGTGAACAGGAGAGGGGAAGTTACTCGTTTGCGCATAGGGTTTAAATTCAGAAGTAGCACCCGATTCAATGTCCATCACCATGTCGTACGGCGTGACCGTGCCGCGAAAAGCAATTAGATAAACATCTGGGCGTGCAGTCCATTGGTATATAACACCAAAACGTTCCTCTTGCCCTGAACCCCACAATACATCGTCAAAACCTGTGAAACGATCGATAAACAGAAATGGGCGTGACCCATAGTTAAGTTGCGGTGGTACATAATGCGGTACTTTCCGCTTAGCGTAATCGGTATAAGCTTCTAAAGAAGCCGCGCCGGTAAGCGTGGTCATTGTTGGGTCTAAATGTATTTGTCCACTGGCATCAAATTCCAGCTCAGTATTGATTTCCATACATGTCTCCGTGATTTCCGTTGTATAGATTTTAGAAAAATCTTCCTTTTACAAGATTTGTAGATAATATATCTAACTTCAATGGCGCAGAACAACTCCCTAATGAGGTGAAAAAATGGGAGGTCTAGCGCAGTGTTTTGTGAGCTATTACAGCCTAGACACTTGTCAGCCACTAAATATCGGTGGTAAGTTGTTGGCCTGCCATGGGGGCGAAGAGTTGTTACATTGATTAGATCAACGGAAACAGACATTGGAGATAGAGATGGCCTTAAATGGTGCAAGAGGGACAACAGCTGGTAGAGTTATCGCTAATCTTTTTGGTTTGTTGCTCGCCTTGGGACTTGCGTCTTGTGATGTTAAGCGAGCGCAGCAAGATACCAGTAGGTCAGTCGATAGCGCTATCGAGCCAACCGAAGAAGTAGCTACAGTTGCTCAACAGAAAAAGATAGCTGAAAAGCGCAGGCAAGAAGCACAGAATAAACGTAGGCAGGAGGCAAAAAACAAG
>CAJQNY010000022.1 GCA_905479805.1 uncultured Arenicella sp. | reverse complement strand
AAATTGCTGTGAAAATTAGGCATGCACTTCTTTTCTAACAACTCAGTTAAAAGCTTTTTAAACTTACTAGCCTGCTCCTTGCTTTGGAGTTTTAGCTTAGCTTGCAATGCCGCCACTATTAATGTGACCGCCATTGGTGCGGCAGGCGACATGGACACTATAGCTAACGGGAACTGCTCGTTTCCCGAAGCAATACAGGCTTCTAACACAAATACGATGGTTGATGCATGCATAGCCGGCGGAGCAAATGACGTTCTCGAATTACCAACGGGTGCCGACTTTACCGCCATTAATGGTAATGGGTTTAATGCCCTAACGGAAATTACTGGGTCTCTTACTATTAATGGTAACGCGAGCACTCTTTTGCGCGATGCCAGTGCTGACAAGTTTCGCCTAATGGAGGTAGACCCAGCGGAAATGGGTGCCGGGCCTGGAGGAAGAATATTAGTCACCATCAACGACTTATCATTTGAAAATGGAGATGCCACTGACGCACTTAATCCTACAAAAAATGGTGGGGCCCTACTCGTGGATGGTTTTGTCGTTTTTACTTGCAATAAATGCCGGTTTATCAATAACGTGGCGTCAAATGGTGGCGCATTGCACCTCGACAGCACTGCAATAGGCAACATATCTGATAGTTCTTTTGATGAAAACCAAGCATCAAACCACGGCGGAGCGATCGGTCACTTTGCACGCGGTGAAATCGTTATTGAGGACAGTGAATTCACCGCTAACACCGCAGGCATGCACGGCGGGGCAATTCACAGCCCAGATTCTAACGGCGATGGCTTTGTTTATATGTACGACTCTGTTCTTGATGACAATAGCGCCGACAGTGGATGGGGCGGCGGTATAGCCAGTTTAGAGCGCGCGCAATTGCATGACTGCAAAATTAGTAACAACAGTGCGCAGTTTGGAGGCGGTGTTTACCACGGCGGCAGAGAGTTATTTTTACTAGCAACCACCTTGAGCGGCAATTCAGCCAGCGCAGCGGGCGGCGGATTGTTTATAGATGGCCTTGCTATAAAGACAGCAATCTATCGTTCTTCAATTCATGACAATACCAGCCTCACCGGGGCCGGAATCGCCCAAATATCGAACCAGATTAGTGACATAAGAATGGGGCAATCAACCGTATCAGGGAATAAACTCGGCCAGCAAATTTACAGTGATCGGACCATGTTTCTTTTAAGCTCCACAATTATTGGCAACGGGCTTAAACCCGCTTTAGAGGTGGATGGGAGCAGTGTTCTTATATACAACACCGTAATTAGCGCCACCGATACAACATCGGTGCCCGTGTGTGATTTGGCCTTTTTAGCGCTACCTAGTGTTCGCAGGAACTGGATGTTAGACAGTTCATGTTCTGGCTCGGCCGATGGCGACCCAAGATTAGGCCCACTCACGGACAACGGCGGCACAAGCCTTAGCCATCAACCACTTGAGGGTAGCCCTCTAATAGGCATCTATGATCAATCTCTGCCTGTACGAGTCCAATTTCTTCAACGTTTAAGGCTAAAAGATGGAACCATTACCACCGATTTGCAGAATGACGACAATGAGCTAGATCAACTAGGTAAGAAACGCAATCAGATAGCAACTGACATTGGATCTGTCGAATATCAAGCACCATCCAATGACTCATTTATCGTAATACCGTTGCCGAACAACAAAGCCGTGGTGGTCCCGCTTTAGCTTCGTGTTTGGCCTCTGGCTTAATTCAACGGTTAACTTCAGACATCCAAGGAATCAGACCAGATTGAAATTGAGGTTTCACAATCGTAACAACTGAGTTAGCCCCTTTTTGTTCGTTCTGCCCCATACATTCAATTTTTGAGATCGTGATTTTGTTTAGTTGAAATTGTCTGCCTTGCGCTTAAGGCTTACTCTATACTTGGAGTAAGTTTTGGGCAAAGTAGCGCCTTTCTATACCTGGTCTACCTGTTTACAAAGGAGCACAACATGAATTCTCTCGCACGTAAAATGATCGGTCACGGCGCCATCGTTCTATTTATTGGCCTGGCGGCTGGCTTTGGCTTGGTTATGAGCCTAATCGGTGGCTTTGAAGTTTATCCGGGCAGCATTATCAATTTCGACATTCCGGGTGATTCCCGCGCGTGGGCACGTACACATATCGGCGGCATTACCAATGGCATGTTGGTGATTCTCTTCGGCTTGTTTGTTCATGTGGCACAGTTACCAAACCGGCCAGCAAGTCAATTGTACTGGATGCTAGTGGGTACAGGTTACGCTAATACGGCATTTTACTGGGGCGGCTTATTCTCCCCTAGCCGCGCGCTTACCGTTGGGGATAACCGCCTGGGCGAGAGCAACATTCTCGGTGTTCTAGGCTTTGTACCAGCATTCATCTTCGCAGTCGTACTGATGGTGGCCATGATTATCGTTGCCCGATGGGCCTTTTCCAAACAGGGAGAAAATGCATGAGCGATGCGGAATTTGCCAGTGCTCCACCTGCGCACCTAAAAACCAATTACCTGATTATCGGTGCGGGTGCCATGGGCATGGCCTTTGCCGATGTGATATTCAACGAGCAACCAAGTGCACACATCACCTTGGTGGATAAACGTGCCCGCCCGGGAGGCCACTGGAATGATGCCTATCCATTTGTTGGTTTGCACCAGCCCGCTGCGTTTTATGGTGTTAGTTCCACTAAGCTGGGCAAGGGTGGTTCTGATCTAGCATCAGGCCCTGAAATCGTTGCTTACTATCATCGCCGTATGCAACACATGCTCGCCAGCGGTCGCGTGCGTTTTTTATCACACAGCAAGTGTGAAGAAACAAAAGATGGCCACGTCAAAGTGGTGTCGGTGTTGGACGAAACTGTAAGCACGGAAGTTGAGGTCGGCCAGCGTATCGTCGACGCGACCTATATGGCTGTCAAGGTACCGTCTACTCATGCGCCCCGTTATAAGGTCGCTGACGAAGTAGCCTTAATACCACCCAATGGCCTGGCGAAGGTTAACAATGCTTGGCTGCGCTATGTAATCATTGGCGCAGGCAAAACAGCGATGGATGCCGCCCTCTATTTGCTCGATCGCGGAGTCAATGCCGATAAGATACGTTGGATTGTACCGAATGATGCCTGGCTCTGGGATCGCCCTTCGGTGCAACCAGGCAAAACCACCGCAGAGTTTATGCGTCAAGTTTCAGCCATTATCGAACATAAGCATGTAGACAAGATCTTCCCCGCACTGGAGCAGCTTGGCAGCATTCACCGTATCGATCGCGACCGACTACCTACTAAGTGGCGTTGCGCCACCGTGGACCCTGCTGAAGTAGAAGCCCTACGGACTATTAAAGATGTCGTTAGATTAGGTCGTGTAGAGGCCATCAGCGCGAATGAAATTCAACTGCAAGATGGCTCGATTGACACCAATCTACAAAGCCTGCATGTGGATTGCACAGCCAATGGTCTCGCCAAAATGGCAATACGACCCGTATTTGAATCAGGCCGGGTCACCTTACAATCATTAATCATGTGCCAACAGGTCTTTAGCGCGGCAGTGATCGCGCGTATAGCATTGGTGAACATGGACGATGAACGACGCAATACTATCTGTCGAGTTGTGCCACACCCTGAACTAAAGGAGCATATGCCAATGAGCCTAACCACCAGCTTCGAAAACTTGCTCGATTGGAATCGACACTTCCCGATATGGCTAAGGCGCTGCCGCTTAAACTTGATGCACCATGATTCATTATGGACATATTCAGTCAATGCCCTAAAAGCCAAGCCCCTGTTATCCAAAGCACTGGAGGTAGTTGCCGCTAGTAAATCACAAAGCATGCCTGAGTAGTCCAGAAAAAGTGGCAGAAAATCTCGTGGCAAATATCACTTAATCCAAGCTTGTTCGTTCACCGTAAATAAACACTCATAGTTAGTTAGGAATATCAAATGACTGTAGAAATAGACAAATCTGAACATGTTTGGACCATAGTTCATAATCGCCCCGAAGCACGAAATGCGATGGACCCTAAATCAGCCGACGCACTGGTAGCTGCTTTTGAGCAGTTCGATCAGAGCGAGGCACGCGTTGCGGTTCTTTGGGGAGCAGGCGGAAGTTTTTGTGCGGGCTGGGATTTGAAATTTGCGGCTTCTCTCTCAAATGAAGAGCGAGGTGACATAAGTAATTTCGATTTTCCAATCGGATCAGCGCCAGCTCCGCGCGGTAGTTTGGGCCCAACAAGAATGGAGCTTACAAAGCCTGTTATCGCTGCTGTCGAAGGCCCCGCCGTTGCCGGGGGAATGGAGTTAGCAATGTGGTGTGACATACGAGTTATGGCCGAAGATGCCTATTTCGGTGTTTTTTGCCGTCGCTGGGGAATTCCACTGTCTGATGGAGGCGCTGTTCGGCTTCCAAGACTGGTGGGTCAAGGTAAGGCGCTGGATATCGCGTTAACTGGCCGAAAAGTCAGTGCCCAAGAAAGTAGCAAGATTGGTCTCTGTGAAAGGGTTGTTCCACCTGGCAGTTCTCGCGAAGCCGCCGAAAAAATTGCTCACGAAATAGCTAAATTTCCGCAACAAGCAATGCTGGCAGACCGCCGCTCTATTTACGAAACGCATGGGCTCACAACTAGAGAAGCGCTGAAAATAGAATGGGCTAATGGTTTGGCGGCAGTACGAAATGAGGGTTACCTAGGTGCTGCCCGCTTTACAGATGGTTTAGGTCGCCACGGTGATTTTGACGATATCTGAATAGAGCCGGGCACGGATTGGGCAGAGATGAGATTATCAAAAACGGGGGCATATATTCCCGTTTCTTGAATACCTTCGCGGCGGTCGACTCGAGAAGTTATATGGCACAGCGCCCCTAAGTGCTTTAACCGTAATGCTCATGCCATTGATAAATTGATTGTAAAATTTGTTATGACGTTGAATCTCAGTGCAAAACGGCTCAGTGATATCGTTAGTTTAGTCAACATAGACAAAATGATTGCTTTCATTACGCAGAGGTACCTTAAGTTATCTTTGAGTAAATTTGTGCTGTAGAATTGAACAATGAAGATACTGATCGTAGATGACCACACTCTGTTTCGTGAAGGTCTAGCCCACATCCTCCATCGACTCGAAGATGATGTCCAAATACTTGAGGCTAGTGACTACGATACGGCGCTTACTGTAATCGCCGACACCGCCGATCTGGACTTAATGCTGCTTGACTTGAATATGCCGGGTAAAGACGGTTTCTCTGTGCTTGAGGCGGTTGGAAAAAACTACCCCACATTGCCGGCAGCCGTATTGTCAGCTTCGCGCAAGCAAAGCGATGTAGACCGCGTATTGGCCACATCGGCTATGGGGTATATTCCAAAGGATACTACCAGCCAGGTAATGCTTTGCGCGGTACAAATGATACTTTCAGGCGGTATTTATACACCACCAGCTAAACAATTCTCAGCTATCGAAACATCCAATAGCAAAATAGATAACTTAACACCGCGCCAATTGCAGGTTCTCTCAATGATGGTATCAGGCAGTGCCAACAAGAACATTGCTACCGACCTTAACGTCACTGAGGCTACTATTAAGATGCACATCACCTCTATTTTTAAGTCATTGGGTGTGTCAAACCGTACTCAGGCGACCTTAGCGGCTTTAGATATGGGGATTAAACCAAGAACCGATTAGCTGAGTCAGACTGCTGGAGTACGAGGTAAATTCCGTAAAAAAGCACGTAATTTCGCAGGTGCTACGGGTTTGTGCAAAACCTGAAATCCGCTGTTTTTTAAATCAAATAATACGTCCTTACTTGTGTCACCTGTCACTATCAATGCTGGAATATGGCCATCGCAAGCCGAATGTATTGTGGTGATTGCATCTAAACCACTTAAATTATTATGCAGACGATAATCAGAAATAATAGCCGCAGGGACACGCGCACCATTATCTATGCGTTGAAGAGCCTCGTCAGCATTTGTGCAAGCGACCACGTCAAAACCCCATAAGATCAACAATTGCTGCAAGCCATTACGAATAGCTTCATCGTCGTCAATAACCACCACTAGACTATTAGCTTGTGACTTTAGGTCCGATTCAATTACGTTTTGCGGTTCCTTCGCCCGGTGCTGAAAGTTTTCCTTATCAACAACCAGAGAAAATGTTGAGCCACCGCCCACTTCAGACATCACGGATATTTCATGTCCTAACAATTTTGCCGTTCGTTGCACAATTGAGAGCCCCAAACCTAAACCATTTTGACGGTCTCGCTCAGGATTGCCGACTTGGTGGAACTCTTCAAAAATTGCTGCTTGGTCTGCTTTTGATATACCTATACCAGTATCTACTACTTGTATTATTTCTGAATCCTGTCCAGTTACGCACCGTAATTTAATTTCACCAGCATCCGTGTACCTAATCGCGTTTGATAGAAAGTTTCGCAAAATCTGTTCAATTAGGTTTGAGTCACCGTACACAGTTGTTCCGTTTTCAGCCCAGTGCAGCTCAAGATTTTTTTGCTGAGCCTGGGGCGAGAATTCATCACCTAGTTTTGCAAAAAGAGTGTTAAGAGAAAAATTTGATTTATGAACTTCGACGGCGCCAGCATCTAACACTGATATATCAAGCAATGCCTCGAACAGCATCTGCAAGGCATCAACCGAGTTATGTATCTGACTCGCTATTCGTTGAGTTTCAGGGTCCCTCTCGGTTTCATCC
>CAJQNY010000021.1 GCA_905479805.1 uncultured Arenicella sp. | reverse complement strand
GAATCATCGATACCATTTAGACCTGAGTTACCGAGAGATTATCCCCGATTATTGAGTAATATGTCACAAAATATTTACAACACATTTTGAATTGTGCTTGTAATTAAGTTACTGTCTAGATCATGAAGTGCCTAAGGAGCGGGTATTCGGTTTTAATCGATAGATATCAAGCAGAAATGCCAGAACGTTTACGTCAGCGGTAATATCAACATCGCCGCAAATAACAACAGTTGCAAATAATAACAGCAGGAGCATAAGGATCATGCCAAAATCATCACCATCGTTAACAATGGGCGACAAACTGACCCAACCATCAGGGCCGAAGGGTATAAAGTCATGGCCAGCATGTGAGCAACCACGTGAAAAACTATTAGCAAAGGGCGTGGGTGCATTGAGTGACGCAGAGGTTCTGGCGATCTTTATCCGAACGGGTGTTGCCGGAAAGACGGCGCTTGATCTCGCACGTGAAATGCTCACCGATGTAGGCAGCTTACGCGGGCTATTAAATCTTCCTCGCGAGGAAGTTTGTCGCTACAAAGGAATAGGGCAGACTAAGTATGTGCAGTTTCAAGCGGGTTTAGAGTTGGGGAGGCGCTATCTGTTGGAAAAGATCGACCGCGTTGACTTAATTACCAGCTCTCAATTATGCCGCGACTATTTGATGATGTGTTTGCGAGATAAGCCACATGAATCATTCTATGCGCTCTATTTAGATTCAAAGCATCGAATCATCCACCATCATGAATTGTTTAGGGGCACTATTGATAAGGCATCGGTACCAATACGAGAGGTCGTAGTCGAAGCACTCAAGTACAATGCGGCAGCCATGATTGTGGCGCATAACCACCCCTCCGGAGTAGCGGAACCCAGCCAGGCTGATAAATCGCTTACTGAGAGCCTTTCCATCGCGCTTCAGATGGTAGGGATAAAATTATTGGATCACATGGTGGTCGGTGATTCAGAGGTGATTTCATTAGCTGAAATGGGGGTATTACGCTGATAGTAGAATTAGCGGCTATTCAAAGCAATAAAAGCCAAAATTAGTTTTATTTTCAATGGGTTTTCTGGTATAAATCGCACCCTGATTGCACACAGTCTGAGTTTTTTAGCCTAGAGTGCAAAAATGTTAGGAAGTTAAGCTTTTAATTAAATAAACAGTTTAACTATTCAGGTTAACTATTCAGAAGTTATAAATTAGTCTGTTTCGGCAGCCAAATTGGTGATCTAGCGATTTAAGGTCATCATAATCGAACATAAGTGAGTTCATTATTCGGACTCGCTGCACAGTTAAAAGAAGGTTAGTAAAATGTCTAGAATATGTCAGGTAACCGGTAAAGGCACCACGTTTGGCAATAATGTGTCACACGCTAAAAATAGAACTCGTCGTACTTTTCTACCAAACTTGCATTATCGTAAGTTTTGGGTAGAGAGCGAAAACCGTTGGGTGCGCTTACGTATTTCTACTAAAGGCATTCGTATCATCGATAAGAAAGGCATCGATGTAGTGTTACAAGAGTTGCGTTCGCGCGGCGAAAAAGTTTAGGTCAGGAGATCAATCATGAGAGATAAAGTTAAGTTGGTTTCGACTGCCAAAACGGGGCATTACTACACGACTACTAAGAACAAACGTACTATGACCGAAAAAATGGTTATGAAAAAGTACGACCCAGTGGTTCGTAAACACGTTGAATACAAGGAAGCTAAGATCAAGTAGATTGATTTTTAGGTTTTAGAAGAAGCCAGCCGAAGCGCTGGCTTTTTTGTGCTCAGCATATTTAGGATAAAGGTATAGAGCTAAGATGAATAATATGAAAGCAATTGAGACACTAGGCAGGTGCTTGCTTGGACTGTATTTCTTAGTACCAGGCATTATGAAGTTTGTAGCCTGGCAAACCCACGTTGATATGATGGAAAAACATCAAATGATGATGGTGCCTGTTCTGTTAGCGTTGGCTGGAATAATCCAGATATTAGGCGCAGCTCTCATAATCCTAAATCGTTGGGTGAGCCCATCGGCATTAGTGCTCGCCGCAATGGTGCTAATGATTAATTTCAATTTGCACGACTTCTGGAATTATTCGGGGGTTGAAGGCGCACATGAGATGCAGAACTTCGTCAAAAATTTGGGGGTTTTTGCGGGCCTATTGCTATTGTCTTCAATGCATGGCCGTCGCGATACCGTATGAAACACTATGGAGTTGACGCTCATCCATGGGCGTCAACCCAGGAAAATATTAGCCCGTAAATTCAGGATAGGCTTCCATACCACACTCTGACACATCAACGCCTTCATATTCTTCTTGTTCAGTAACTCGAATACCCATGGTTTTTTTGATCAAAAACCATGCAACAAAACTTGTTACAAATACCCATACAAAAATGGTGGCCGCACCAATTAATTGACCTGAGAAAGAGGCATTTTCTCCGTTTGTGATTGGCACGAGTAGTAGCCCAACAAAGCCCACTACACCATGCACTGAAATCGCGCCTACTGGATCATCTATCTTTAACTTATCGAGGCCTAATATAGATAGGACCACAACGATTCCTCCTAATGCGCCGAAAGCTGTCGCAAGCAATGGTGTAGGGGTAGAGGGCTCGGCTGTAATAGCAACCAGTCCAGCTAAAGCGCCATTGAGTGCCATCGTGAGGTCAGCCTTGCCAAAGAGCAATCTGGCCAATAATAAAGCGGCTATCAAGCCACCGGCCGCCGCCGCATTTGTGTTCATAAATACAATGGCTACAGAATTTGCCGATTCAACTGAAGCTGTCGCCAAAACTGACCCGCCATTAAAACCAAACCAGCCCATCCAAAGTATGAATGTACCCAAAGTTGCTAGGGGAAGGTTTGCACCAGGAATGGCCTTGGGCCTGCCATCTGATGAATATTTACCCTCGCGCGCACCGAGTAAGAGCACACCTGATAGAGCAGCAGCAGCCCCGGCCATGTGCACGATGCCTGACCCTGCGAAGTCAGAAAACCCAAGGTCACCCAGCGTGTAGAGTCCAAACACAGCTTCACCACCCCAGGTCCATGCACCTTCCATTGGGTAAATCAAACCTGTCATGACTACAGCAAATAGCAAAAACGCCCACAATTTCATGCGCTCGGCTACTGCGCCGGAAACGATAGACATCGCTGTCGCCACGAACACAACCTGAAAGAAAAAATCAGCTGAGGGAGAGTAAGTTGCTGGTTCGTCTGCACCGGCAACGCCATCGCCGGTAATGCCGCTCAAGAAGCCGGTAAAGTCACCGCCACCATACATAATCGAATAGCCGCATAACATGTACATAGTGCAGGCTACGGCATAGAGTGCTACATTTTTGGTTAATATTTCAGTGGTATTTTTGGATCGAACAAGGCCAGCTTCTAGCATCGTAAATCCAGCGGCCATCCACATGACAAATGCACCGCAAATTAAAAAGTAGAAAGTATCGAGAGCGTATTGCAGCTCAAAAATTTGATTTTCCATTAGTTTTCTCGAGTTTTGGTTTAGTCTTTCAATTGATTGAAGTTGAAGAGTCGGTTGAGTATTTTTATAAGCTCACCAGATGAGGTTCACTTAGATCGCCTCTTCACCGGTCTCTCCGGTACGAATTCTGATGACTTGGCTGAGTTCGCAAACAAATATTTTTCCATCTCCGACTTGGCCGTTATTCGCTGAATCGGCGATCACCTCAATCGTTTGGTCTAAAATCGCGTCGGCGACAGCTATTTCGATTTTGATTTTTGGCAGAAAGTCGATTTTATATTCGGCTCCGCGATAGAGTTCGGTGTGGCCCTTTTGTCGTCCGAATCCTTTTACTTCTGATACTGTCATGCCTTGGATGCCAATGGCCGAGAGGGAGTCCCGAACATGGTCTATCTTAAAAGGCTTGATGATTGCTGTGATGAGCTTCATAAGGAATTACCTGTTAAAATTGCAATTTAGTCAGCAGCTCTTCAGCTGCCAACATTGTGATGATGAGTCAGTTTTAGAATTCTTTTGATATCGTAAACACAACGCGACCATCTACGAGATCGAACGAATTTTGGTCGCCACCGAGGTCACCTAAGCTGATATCCGTATCCCAATAGGAAAGATCTAGCCCAATTCCTTCTACTTCGGTCGACACCCCAAAGGTGTAATAGCTATAAGCATCATAGTCACCATACGCCGTTGCAATAGAAAAGCCGCTTTCAAAATCATAGCCATAGCTCACTTCTACAAGGTCATCAAACTCATCCCCAGCGTAATAATAAGCACTAAAGCCGGAGTAACTTACGCCTATATAAGCCTCGGTAAAATTTGAATCATCGGCATTGTCACCACCATGGTATGTGTATTCGATGAGACCTAGGTCGAGGCCAACGCCATTCTCGAACTCCATGCCCCAGCCCGCGTACAAGTCCATTTCAGTGCTTTCTACGCCCCCAAAATCAACGCTGGCTCCCCATACTCCGGCATAAAACCCAGAATCATTCGCGTAATCAAATCCACCTTGAATAGATGGGTCTGACAAATTCTGAGAAACCCCACGCCATACATAATCAGATTGGATTGCAACATTAGCGGTAATCTCAGCTTGCGCAACCGGAGCGAGTAATGCTGTGCCGAAAGCTAAGCTGTAACGTAAATTAATTAGGTTTTTCATTTGATCCTCTCGATCTTCTAAAGGTTGTGCTAATTCTTGGTTGGACTGTGCCAACTCAAGAAGTCGCTAACTAGGAGATCGGAGTATCTCCGATATGGTCTAGAGAGATAGGGTTGCAGAGATGCTTATCACTAGTTTGGGCGCACTTGCACTACTTAAGTGCTCACAAATGAACTCATTAGGCGTTTTGAGCATTATTGGTTCATGGGGTAAACCAGTTGTTTCAATGCCGATGCGTAAGAGAACTAGAGAGGGGCCATCCGTAGATGAAAGGCCATAAGATAGTTGGCTTTAGGGTATTAAGTTGTTTTGTTCGACAAATCAGTTCCTTGATTTGTCTATATAAAGAACAACAAATATATCAACGTTTTTATTGTTGATGTTTCGCAAACCATATTAAAGGAGAATAGACTTAAGAGTTTGAGTTACGAGCTGCAAAAGCGGCCATCTGTTCCGGTGTGGCTTCTTTCTGATGCTTTGATTTCCATTCAGAATAGGGCATGCCGTAAACAATCTCGCGGGCTTGATCATAGTTTAATGTTTGTCCTTGCTCTTCAGCGCTGGCCATATACCATTTAGCGAGGCAGTTACGGCAAAAGTTGGCGAGATTCATTAGCTCAATGTTCTGCACATCTTTGTTATTGTCTAGATGGTTAAGAAGCTTACGAAATACGTCGGCTTCAATTTTTGTTGTTATTTCGATTTCGCTCATATTATTAGTCAATTTTATTCGGTTGTTAGTTTGCTAAAAGATCTGGTTGTCCAACCCTGCGGCAACGGTGAGTCCGAGTGTCCGGCACTGTTCAAGAAAACCGTCTTGAAAATCTCCTTTACAAACCAGTGTCTCATGGATTTCACGCCATTTTAATCCAGACGTTATCTTATGCACAGCGATATCTGTTCCGGTACCGTCTAATCCTGCGCGCACGACTAATGCAAACGGCTTTGCTTCGTTTCTGCGTTCTTGTTCAAGGCAGGGATAGTAGACGCGTTCAAAAAAGTCCTTGAGGGCGCCGCTCATATAGCCGAAGTTCTCAGTTGTGAATAAAATGAGTGCATCACACTCTAAAACCGTTTCGGTCTCACACTCAAACGGGGATGATAATGTTACTTCAACCTCATCGATATCAGGGTCTAGAGCACCTTCTTGAAGGGCATCCGCCAAGCGTTGCGTATTGGGTGAAGGGCAATGGGCGATGATGAGAAGTTTTTTCACACAGGGTTAATAGGCTGTTTTGTTCAGGTCAAGCCTACTGTATATCTATTGTATTTGGAAATAAAAAACGCGTTCTAAGCGAACGCGTTTTTGTGGTGCGGCGCTTCTTTAGCTCGCCTGACCTCGAATTAATGTTCAGTCGGGTCCTCTGGTGACGCGAACTCTTTCACTGCTCGTAAAAGCTGGCGGCAGGTGACCTGACCGATCAGTTTGCCGTCATCTTGAATAACGGGGCGTCTGCGATGTTTGTGCTTAAGCATGTCTGCCGCTACATCGACAATATTGTCATGCAGGGTAACGCTGATCACGTCTTTAGTCATATATTCTCCCACGGAGCC
This sequence comes from uncultured Arenicella sp., assembly GCA_905479805.1. Taxonomy (GTDB): domain Bacteria; phylum Pseudomonadota; class Gammaproteobacteria; order Arenicellales; family Arenicellaceae; genus Arenicella. The sequence continues at coordinate 4,945 of CAJQNY010000021.1, read as the reverse complement.
GACCGGGGAATCGTTATAAACAGAACTAAGAACCGCCCGTAGGCAGTCTAGCTCTGACAGTACGCCAATCAGATGATCATTATCATCTACTACACAGACGCCCGAGACCTTATAGACCATGATTTGATGGATGGCATCGAATACATTCTCTTCGGCATGCATCTTAACGGGGTTGCTCAACATGTAGTCTTGCATTTCAACGGACTTCAACATTTATCTTTACTCCTCTATTGGTCAGATAATCTTGTCTATTAGATCATCAGTTTTTAGATAATTTATACTGACAGTGTTCCTAGGTATTCCATTAGACCTTGTGGCAATACACCTAAATACAACATCAAAACCACAAGTAAACATACCACAGCCTTTGCTACCAAAGAGACATGTACTGGTGAATACACGGTATTCGTGTCACTAGAGTCAGTCTGTGTCATGGCAAATATAACTCTTAGATAATAGTAAATTCCTATGCCACTCCCGATTACCAATGCCCCCAATAACAACCACAGAGAGCCACTGATGCCAGCTGTGAAAATATAGAATTTTCCGATAAAACCTGCGGTCAAGGGGATGCCAGCCAACGACAGCATTGCGATGGTTAGCGTGGTTGCCAGTAGTGGATGCCGCCAAAATAGTCCCCGGACATCTGCAATGTCATCGCTCTCTTCGTGCTGAGAAATAATGGTCATAACGGCGAAGGCTGCAAGCGATGTGATGACATAAGCCGCAAGATAGAAGCTGCCTGACTCTAAGGCTAATTGAGCGTTTTCCTGAACGCCACAAACAACGAGAACAATAAGTAAATACCCCATATGGGCAATGGACGAATAAGCTAAGAGGCGCTTCAAATTTGACTGCCGCAACGCGAGTAAATTTCCTGCAAGCATCGATGCGATTGCGACGATGGACAATGCTAACAATAGGCCTTGGTACTGAAAAAGCTGGCCGTCCACGAAGAAGCGCAATAGGGCGGCGAAGATAGCGCCTTTCGAAACCGTGGCAAGAAAGCCGGTCACCGGCGATGGTGCGCCCTGGTAGACATCTGGCGTCCACATGTGAAAGGGCACTAACGATAATTTAAAACCGATTCCAGTGAACACCATGGCGGTACCCATTAGAACAATGATGTCCTTGTCGTTGGATTCAACACTCTGAAGCGCTATGCCGATGCCTTCGAAAGACAGCGTACCAAGAGCGGCGTATATTAATGCGAATCCGAACAATAGGATTGCTGAGGCGGCGCCAGATAAAACCAAATACTTAATGGCGGCTTCTAAGGGCAAATGGCCTCGTTCTGGGTAGGCAATGAGTGCGTATAGCGCGACACCCAGTAGTTCTAATCCGAGTAAGAACGTAGCCAAATGTGTGGCGGAGACTAAAATCAAACCACCCAGCCCAGCCAACATGAGCAATAGATAAAACTCTTCGTTTTCACCGGACTTATTCTGTAAATAGTCCTTCGCTAGTACGGCAATCACTAAGGTCGATAATAAAATCAAAAAACTGAAAAAGAGACTGAACTGATCGTTGATTAAAATCGGTGTTACCAGTATCGGGGAAAGCTCAGACATGGGCACGAGGGCCAGCATGGCCGCCAGAATCGACACGCAGCAGATTACCCAAGAGGCGGTACTGTGTCGCCAGAATGCTATTTGCATCATCAGGCCTAAAGAGGCTAAAGATAATACTAGAGGCGCGAGCATCGCTTGTGAGCCCATTGAGATAGTTACGGGGATAGACATTTCCATTACTCTGACCCTCCGACTAGGTTTACGCTTTCAATGAGGCCGACATCCCTGTTCTCCAACAGTGGGACAGTGTTCGTTTCAATGTAGAGGCTGTTCAAAACGGGTTGTACCATATCCAATACCGGTTGTGGATAAAGTCCTAGCCAGATTAATCCGATTATCATGACGGCCATGGCGGTCATTTCAAGAGAACCAAAATCCGCTACTTTCAAGTTTTCATTGGGTTTACCGTAGAATGCTTTTTGCATCAAAATTAATGAGTAAACGGCAGCCGTGATTAAACCGAGAGCGGCGAATGCAGCCATCCAAGGGTTAACCGCGAACAACCCTACCAATACGAAGAATTCAGCAACAAAGTTACCCAGCCCTGGTAATCCGAGTGATGCTAAGACAAAGAATAAGGCGACTGCACCCATACGCGGCATGTTGTGCCAGAGGCCACCCATTTTATCCATGTCTCGTGTATGGAGACGTTGTTGTAATGCTCCGGCAATCATAAATAGGGCAGCGGTACTAAAGCCATGAGCTACCATCTGCATTACTGCGCCTTGTAGAGCGAGTGAGTTCCAAGCGAAAACACCCAAAAGAACAAAGCCCATATGGCTGACAGAGCTATAGGCAACCAAACGTTTAAAGTCATTCTGTGCGAAGGCTAATATGGCACCGTAAATGACACCGGCGACACCCAACATCATCGCAATAGGTGCAAATTCAAGTGCGGCGGCAGGAAACAATGGGACAGTGAATCTAATCAAGCCGTAGGCACCTGTTTTTAACAATATGCCGGCTAGGATGACACTGCCCGCTGTGGGGGCTTGGGTGTGTGCATCGGGCAACCAAGTATGAAATGGAAATCCAGGAAGTTTCACCACAAACGCGATAAAGAATCCGAGCATGAGCCAATACGCAAAATTGGCGTTTATATCCAATGCGAGTAGGTCGAAATAACTAAAGCTATATACGCCAGTCGCGCTGTGATGAAGTTTCGCCAACACCAGGATGGCGACAAGCATCAGTAGCCCACTGAGTTGCGTGAAGATGAAAAACTTCATCGATGCGTAGGCTTTGCCTTCGTGTCCCCAAATTGCAATTAGGAGATACATGGGCACTAACATCACTTCCCAGAATAAGAAGAATAGAAAAAGATCCAGGGCTAAGAAAACGCCGATAACGCCTGCCAGTGTCCAGAGAATATTGGCCTGGAAAAAGCCTTGACGGTCATTTTTTTCATTCCAAGAGGAGACAATAGCGACGGCACCAAGTACCAGAGTCAGCATCACTAGAATTAAGCTCAAGCCATCCATTGCCAATTCAATGTTGATTCCAAAGCGAGGGATCCACTCTGCTTTGTAGGCAAAAAGCCACGACGAAGGATCGCTAGCATTGGGTGTGAGTGCAAAATTGGCTACTGGAATCTTGGCGATCTTGATTAAGAAGTAGACGAGGTCTGCTAATACAACCAATAGGGCAATTTGGCGAGGCCATTGAGCGCCCATTCTTTCGGATAACCACGCTAAGGCGCCACCGGCCAATAAAATCAGGATTAGATTGAGTAAGAACATTATATCAACCACCCCAACAAGGTTAGTAACGCCAATAAACCAAACGCCATACCCGTTGCGTATAGACGCATTTGCCCAGTTTGCAGTTTGCTTAGCGACGTATTCAAGGCTTGGGTAACTCCTACTACGCCATGATAGATGTTATCGATCCACTCGTTTTTCATTAACGAAGAGATGCCGACATAGGGTTTTACAAAGACCCAGTCGTACAAAGTGTCCATGCCCCAACCACGATGCCAAAAGCCGCGTAATGCGGTGCCGCCGCTAGAATCAGTAAACTGACTAATTGGCAAACTTTGCTTGTGATATACCAGCCAGGCAATAAGTACGCCTAATATAGGGACTCCGACTGAAATAGCGTGAATCAATCCGCTGACGCTGTGATCGGCAGCAGGTGGGAAGACACTGGCTAACGGTAAAGTGAAGTAACCACCGATCATTGAAAGAACGATCAATATGATTAAAGGGCCAGACATCCGCCAACCTGGTTGTTTGTCTGGTTCTGTATCGGCTTCGCCAAAGAACACCACAAACACCAAACGAAAACTATATATTGCAGTCAGTAACGCACCCAGTACTCCGCCTGCCCATAACCAAGGGCCGATGCCGTGAATAGATGAGTGAACGGTATAAGCAGACAGTAAGATAGGGTCCTTACTGAAGAAGCCTGATGTGAACGGTAGGGCTGCCAAAGCGGCTGAGCCAAGTAAGAAACTCCAAAACACCACTGGAATTCGTTTTCTCAATCCACCCATTTTAAAAATATCATGTTCGTGATGTAAGCAATGGATTACCGCTCCGGCGGCCAAGAACAGCAGAGCTTTGAAGAACGCGTGCGTCATCAAGTGAAAAATACCTGAGCTCCAAGCACCGACTCCCAAGGCTAAGAACATATAGCCGATTTGACTAATCGTGGAGTAGGCCAAAATGCGCTTTATGTCGTGCTGGTTAAGTGCTGTAAACGCGGCGATTAATAGTGTCACCAATCCCAGAATGGCGACGAGTATTTGAACATCCGGTGCGAGTAAGAACACATCGTGAGTACGGGCAATGAGGTACACGCCAGCGGTGACCATTGTCGCCGCGTGAATGAGCGCGCTTACTGGTGTAGGACCAGCCATCGCGTCAGGCAACCATGTATGCAAGGGCAACTGTGCAGACTTACCGACTGCGCCACCTAACAACAATAGAGCCGCGAGAGCGGGTAGGGTATCACCAACTGCCCAGTTAGCATTGGCTGAGTCTAGCATTGGCTGAATCTGTAAAGTACCTAGCTCGGTAAACAGGAGAAACAAACCAAGTGCCATTGCGGTGTCGCCCACGCGCGTCACCACAAACGCTTTACGTGATGCTGCACCATTGGCAGGATCTTTGTACCAGAAACCAACTAATAAATAACTGCAGACACCTACGCCTTCCCAGCCGAGGTATAACAATAATAGATTGTCTGCCATCACCAAAATGAGCATGGCGGCAACAAACATGTTCATATAAGCGAAGTAACGACTATAGTCGCTATCGTCTTCCATGAACTCTGTAGAGTACAAATGAATCAGGAAGCCGACGCCGGTAATGATCGACATCATCACCACAGTAAGGTGATCTATGTAGAAAGCGAACCCAGGGGCAAAGTTA
>CAJQNY010000020.1 GCA_905479805.1 uncultured Arenicella sp. | reverse complement strand
AGAGAAAATAATTGATTCTGCGTAACGCCCGACTCCGCTAGAAGCTCCAAGAGGAGCTTAGTGATATCAATTGACCCATGTTTGCTACGCATTATTACTTGCTCTGTAAATATTAAGGTTGTCCGAATACATCCCTAATGTCGGCCGATAGTATCCCTATGGTAGATAAAGTGCAAAGTATAATCGGCATCGCAACAGCATTACATATATAAACTCATACACCGTTATTTAGCTATGACCGCACTCAGACAAATATCCAACACGCCGCAAGGGGTAGCAATTAAGCCTCGTACTCCCGCATTCAATTTAGAGGCAGCACTGGCGAATGATTGGTTGGGAAACGACCCATTTATGACGGCGGTGTTCAACGCCATGAGCCTGAGCTTCCCTACCGGTGAAAAGGAGTTCATTGATTCCGTACGAGTTTATGAAGATAGAATTACCGATGAGAAACTACTGAAGGAAATTAGAGGTTTCTATCAGCAGGAGGGCATTCATAGTCGCGAGCACCGTAAGTATAATAAATTGCTGTGTGAGAAACGCGGCTACGACTTGCAGGAGCTAGAAGGCGTATACATAAAGTCGGTCGTTGAGAGTAGAGAAAATAGCAAAGTTACACCAAGAGTGATGCTCGCTTCGACAGTAGCCATGGAGCATTTCACTGCGGCCTTTGGTGAGAACGTGCTCACTGGGCAATTACTAGGTAAGGTTGAAGGCCCGATAGCCGAACTCTGGCAATGGCATAGCATGGAAGAGTTAGAGCACAAATCTATTGCGTTTGATGTTTATACGCAGATAGGTGGAAGTTACCAGCTACGCGTCACTCTTCTTCGTGTGGGGCTTTGGATGTTTTTTAGAAACACCATGAAAGTGGCGTTCAAAATGTTGCGTAAGGATAAGCAGTTATGGAAATGGAAGACCTTTAAGAGCGTTGGTAAGTTCCTGTTCGCCAAAAACGGATTTATACGGATGCATGTGCCAGCTTATAAAGACTTCCTGAGGGAAGATTTTCATCCCTGGGATGTGGATAACCGAGCACTATTGAGACAGTGGCAGGAAAAATTAGAGCTTACTGCCGTCGCTGCTTGATCAGATCTACCAAGCTGATTAGAAAACAACCATTCAAATTATTATTAATCTGATTCGGGGCGCTTGTAATGTCATTATAATCCGCCGATCAAATTTCGCCCTTTTGGCCTTCAACTCTAAGCCATTAGAGTTACTTACCTTACTTAAAATACTGGAACAGTTTACCGATGCCTGACTACAAAGCCCCACTACGCGACTTAGATTTTGTTACCAATGAACTTTGGAATTTTGATGAGCATTACCAATCGCTCAATGGTGCAGAAGAGGTAGATGCTGAATTGCGCGGGGCGATCCTTGGTGAAGCAGCTAAATTCGCTGAGCAGGTTATCGCGCCGTTGCGCCGTGTTGGTGATGAGGAAGGCTGTACCTGGAGTGAAGAAGGAGTTACCACCCCGACTGGCTTTAAAGAAGCGTATAAGCAGTATATTGAAGGCGGCTGGACCGGCCTATCAGTACCTGAGGAATTTGGAGGTCAAGCGTTGCCGGCTTCAATGGGGTTTATGGTGAGCGAACTCATGGGCGAAGCTAACCACGCGTGGACGATGTACCCTGGTTTGAGCGCAGGCTGTCGCGAAACCTTGATGGCTCATGGTACTGCTGATCAACAGCAGAGCTATTTGCCGAAATTGGTTTCTGGCGAGTGGTCTGGCACCATGTGCCTAACCGAGCCGCAGTGCGGCAGTGACCTTAGTTTTTTGCGGACTAAAGCGGAACCCGATAGCGACGGGAGTTATTCTGTTACGGGTACCAAAATATTCATCAGTTCCGGTGAGCACGATATGACGAATAATATTCTCCACATCGTACTAGCTCGGGTTCCGGGAGCGCCAGCCGGAAACAAAGGCATTTCACTATTTCTAGTACCAAAATTCATTCCTAATGAGCAAGGCGAAGCTGGCGAGCGAAATGCGGTAAACTGTGGCTCTTTAGAGCACAAGATGGGCATTCATGGTAACGCCACTTGTGTGATGAATTTTGATGGCGCGAAGGGCTATCTGATTGGTAAAGAGAATGAAGGCCTAATGTGCATGTTCACATTTATGAACGGCGCCCGACTGGGTACCGCGGCTCAGGGCTTGAATCATGCTGAAGTTGCTTTGCAGGGCGCGCTCGCCTATGCGGTAGAGCGAGAAGCAGGTCGAGCACTGACGGGTGTGAAATCGCCAGATCGACCGGCAGATAAGTTAATTGTGCACCCTGATGTGCGAAAGATGATACTGACGATTCGTTCATTCTCAGAGGGCCATCGCGCGTTTCTTTATCTTTTGGCGCAACAAGCGGACAAAACGCATCTTGGTAATGAACAGCAAAAACAAGAAGCTGAAGAAATGATGGCTTTGCTGACACCGATAGCCAAAGGGTTTATGACCGAGACAGGCCTTGAAGCCGCCAACATTGGTGTGCAAGTCTATGGTGGGCATGGTTTTATACGTGAATGGGGTATGGAACAAAACGTGCGTGATGCGCGTATTTCAACGCTTTATGAAGGTACGACAGGGATCCAGTCTCTCGATCTACTTGGACGGAAAGTTATGAAAGACGGCGGTGCCATGTTTGGACGCTTCGTTGCGAAGGTCGCTGCCGATACTCAGACGATGGACCTGGCCTATGCGGCACCGTTACAAAGGAAGCTCAAAGAGTGGGGTGAGCTTGCAACATGGATTGGCCAGAAGGGAACGTCTAACCCAGATGAGGTGGGGGCAGCCTCAGTAGACTTTTTGATGTATTCCGGCTATATGGTAAACGCGTGGGTTTGGGGGTTAATGGGCACATTAGCCAAAGCAAAACTAGAGGAGAATGACGACGTCTTTTACCGCGCTAAGGTGGCAACTGCCGATTTCTATTTTTCAAAAATCATGCCAAGAACTGAGGCTCATAAAGTGAGTATAGAAGCCGGAGCGGAATCGTTACTCGGTCTAAGTGATTCCGATTTCGAAGCACTAGCCGTACTTTAGTTGAATATTAGTTGAATAAATGGCCCTCCCAGAGGGGGCCTTTGCTTGTATAGATGTGTTTACCTTAACTTTCGTTGCCGCTTAAAATAGCGAACCATGCCAGCGGCTGTCCAGTTATCCGTATCACAGGCAATGTTTTCAAGGTTGTCGCTCGCAGCCCGAGCGAAAAACACCGGATGACCGACGCGTTTCAATAAGTTAACCGTGACAAAGTCTTGGCCGTCGTATTGTTCAAAAAAGCGAC
>CAJQNY010000019.1 GCA_905479805.1 uncultured Arenicella sp. | reverse complement strand
ACCCGATTGCTGTATAGATTCAACGACGGCATCGGCAGCTCCTTTATTTTGGTGGTAATGCACACTGATAGCATTTCCCTGTTGTGCCAATTTAATAGCCGTCGCTGCGCCAATGCCGCGACTCGCGCCGGTTACTAAAATCCGATTTTTTTGCGTAGATGTCATTGTCTATTTCGTCCGCCAACCATGATGATCACAAAGCAGTTATTTGCTTGGCCGTGTTATTAAGAATATTTGCAGCTACAAATATCCCGATTAGATTGAATAAATTACCTAAGAGTAGCGTCAAACCAAAACTAGCAACCACAGGCATACTGCTTAAGCCCAAAAGCCCAAAAGACAATAGGCTGGTCAACGCAGATAGTAAAATAGCTTGTAAACTTAGGTTCTGCTGCATTCTATCCTGAGCATGCATTTCTTTAGTGAAAATCGTGTAATCCATACCAAAGCCAAGCACTAAAAATAGCGCCATGATGTGAAACAAATTAAGCGAGACTCCAATCAGGCTACAGGTCACTACAAAGCCAGCCGATGCACATATTGGCACAGCGACCATCCATAATGCCGCTATTTTACGATATCGAACAAAAACTAACACCGCTATCAGCAGATACGCAATAAATAGGATTCCCAAAGCTGATTGACGCTGCTCTGCCAGCGCATCACGAGTACTCTTGAGCGTATTAACATATTCAACGCCTACTAAACTATTTGTTAGCGTGCTCAGTACATCGGCATTAACCCCTTTGCGTACCAAAACAAAATTAACGAAATTAGGGTGTTCGGTATTGACATCAAATTCCATCCAAAATGGTGGCAACGCTTCCCCCAATAAAGAACTGATAACACTTGGGCTCAATACTTTTTGACTTGAGTTGAGGTATTCCGCACGCACCACCTCTATGCTTGGTGACTTCGCACCGAGCGACTTCGCACCCAAAGACTGACTTAATAAATCGGCCGCACCACCGATCCCATACAATTTCGTATATTGTTGATGGTTCTCCAACTGTTTTTCTGCGCTGGGTACCCAGGAAAGAAGAGAACTTAAATTCAAAGAGTCTATCGCATCAAGGTTATTCACCGAATCCATTAATGCTTGGTACCGCTCATAGACCTCCGATTGACTATTACCGTGGACGATAAGATATCGACCTGGCTCATAATCATTAGTGACTGCGGCTACCCTGCGCTCACTCTTAATCAGCTCAGGTGAAGGTTTAAAGAAGATTCTTGGGTCATCACTAAAGGGCATGGTGAAATTGACGATCCATCCAGCCACCAAAATCATTAGAACCGCGAAACCTATCCAGCATCGTGCCGATGCGGTGCTGATTACTTTCTGCAGGCCATTAACCAAATTCGAGAAAACTCGCTGATTCAATTTTAACGGTTTACTAGTCGCCCATTCACCAAAACAGATAACACTTAACCACGCCATGATTAAACCGCAGCACGAGAACAAAGCCACTTTTTGCAGCGCTTCTAAACTAGAAAAGCTAAGCGCTCCGTATCCTATCAATGAGGTTCCGAGACTTAGTAACAACGCACGGTGCAACGCTGGATAGTGAGATAAATTATTGTCAGCCTGGACAGGTTGCTTAATTGGATTTAGATCTTGATTTCCTGAACGGTGATAAAAATAGTGTAGCGAATAATCAATCACAATCCCTATTAGGCTCGCGCCAAACACCAGAGTTAGTATGTGCACTTGCCCGTAGATCGTATGAGTTAGCAGGAATGCAAAACCTACCCCAATTGCAATTGAGGCTAACGGTAATATTAAAGACCAAAGGGACCGAAACGCCAGCAACAACAACAAAATCACCCCAATGCCTGACCCAATACTAATTAACTGTATATCTGCCTTCGCTTTGCTTGCGGCAGATGCTGCGAAGAAGAATACGCCTGAGGTGTCCAGTCTGACTCGATAATCATTTTCAGTTGTATCGATCAATGATTGCAGTTGTTTACTAACTCTCTCTTGCACTTGCATGCTAAGAGCACCTGCATTAATTTTGAAGGCCACATTCTCCGCAAAGCCATCACTCGGTTGGCTATCGCCAATACCTGACTGTGACGAGTTTAGTAAATCAAAAAATGTGTCGCCATGCCAACCCAAAGGATCTTTATCGAAAGTAAACAACTGCGGACGGCTGTTCTTGTATAAATTCGATTTAGCATTCTCAGCAATAGTTTTCGCTGTTGTAGATTTCAAAATTGTCTGCTGCTCTTCGCTTAACAAAGAAAATCGATATTCTAATAATCCATCAAAGGCTTTTTCCAACAACACCTGATTGCTGTCAAATACTGTCAGCTCACTCATTTTATTGAGTTCTAAACGAAGAAAATCCTCAGCATCAAACACGTCATCTTCATCCTCGCCTTGTATTAATAAAATAGCTCGCTGCTCAATACTTTTTCTTAGGGTCGAGATCGCTGTCTGAGTTTCCACCGAATTTCGTACCATGGGAGATACGTCGGCAAGATCAGTATCGATTGTCAATTGGGGTAAGACCTTCCAGCCCAACAATATGCTCACAACGACTAATAGCCCGAATAGCCAACGACAAAGCTTAACGAGGCGTTTACTAATGATCATGGTTTTAAACCTGCAAACCGCGATGGCTTAGTTTGAGCCTCAATTATCATGCGATTGCTCAAGCAATTTACACTCAAGATCACTGAATCGCTCAGAAGACAGGCACGGTTTTAGTTCGCTCCCAGTTACCTGATAATCAAGCGTTCCACTAGTAACGATATGCGTCCATTGATTATTTCTGTCCAAGATAGAAATGGTCACTCCGTTGTCATTGCGTTCGCTGTTTTGCCGATTAACAGTTTGAAGTGGGGTGACTAACTCGATACGCTTGATAGCTCGGCGTAAACGACTTTTCTTAGGGTTTAGAACATGGCTTTGTCGATGAAAGTATTGTGCAGAATCATTCGAAGGCACTTCTATTTTGGTGCTCTGAACTTCAAAGTTCTCATCAATAAATTCAGCATCTGCGCCCATCAAGCCGTTTATCAATTTTCCCAGCAACCTACCCTGCCTGGATCCAAACGAACTCACCTGACCCTCCTCTACCCTACTGCTGGCACCCATTTTATTGAGAACTAACGTTTCTTGCACTGGCGCCAACGTTTTCCAAATCACACCGAGCTCACAGTGAAAGAAAAAGATACCCGTAGATTCAATGGTGTTTTCTAAACCTTTAAGTGCTTTGTTTTGCTCGAAATCCCCTGAAAAAGAACAACTCGACGGCGCTGTAAGATTGGTTATCTGAGCATTTTCTTGGGCACTTCCCTTGGCACCGTAGAACAACGAAAAAAATAACAGCACCAAAATAAATGACGCCCTAAACCCAATTGATGAAAAATTAAACACTTAATTTTTCGCCAAAAATGTTTCGACCTGACTTATGAGTATCTGTGGACTCTCGAACTGCAGTACATTACCAGGCATGAGAACTGCCACTTGAGTTGTGCTTCCTTTGGTTAACCGTTCACCAGAATCCTTATCGGTGATCAGATAATCTATAAGCAATTTATGTTCCCACTGCTTCAATTGTGCCCGTATTTTTACTTTTTGTTTGAATACCAGAGGCTTTACATATCGAGCATTCAAATCGATAACGGGAAAGAAAAAGCCTGACGCTTCCATTTGCTGATAGTCGTAACCTATCTTCTCTAACAGCGCACAGCGCGCTTCTTCAAAGTATTTTGGATAGTTCCCGTGCCAGACAATGCGATAAGAATCTACATCGTAAAAAGGCACTTCCTTTTCTATCGAGACGCTAATAGATTTTGCCATTTCTTAATCCTCTAAAATGCGTTACTCAATACATTCGTTTATCGCCAGCACTGCGCTAAGAAAATCGGTGTGCAAGCTTGTTATCCCACCTAACTACAAGCTAACAATGATATTCGTTACGTCCTCTAGGGTGCGCGCTTCGCGAAAAGCTTGTGGGTCAATGTCCTGGCCGATGATACGTTTTAGCTCAATCAGCAAATCTATTGTATCGATGCTATCAATGTCCAAATCTTCATAGAGCCTCGCTTTAGGAATGAGCTGATCTTCGTCTACTTCAAACAGACGACTAAGCACTTCATTGATATGTGCGGAAATTTGGTCTTTAGTTAATTTCATTACGTTTCGTAAAACAGGCGTTCAGAATTTTTCTTGGAGTGATTATAACACTTTCTATATTAACTTAAGGTTAATGGCAGTCCATTCAATATCGTTAAATTAACGGAGATATCTAGGCAATACTATTAATTTCGCCAAGATAATAATCACGCCAATACCTCGTGAGACGACGGTATTGGAGAGTACGCGGCAGGTTGGTATCAATGCAATCCGCAATAGACAATGCTGGGTTTATTCGAATAGTAATACGAGATTTAACCTCGGGTAGCTGATACCAACTCTCACCTTTTTGGACAGTTCGCGGCGTCGCTTTGATAATCAATGGCAAAACTGGGCAATTACTGATTACAGCAATATTCGCCGCACCGCGTTTGAAATCCAATTGGGTGTCATAACTATTTCGCGTGCCTTCCGGAAATATGAGTACATTTTCACCTGCGGCAATTTTAATACTGGTTTGTTCAACAAAGTCAGCGGCACTATTGGATACATAGCCCGCCAGTCGAACAGGGATTCGTGTTACCGGGTTATGACATAGCTGTTCTTTAACAACACAACAAAGGTCATCGACATACGCTAATACAAAAAGAGCATCTATTAACATTGAATGATTAGAGATAATCAAATGCCCTTCAATGGGGCCTACATGTTTCCGTTCAATATTAAACGAGATCAAACCAAGGAATTGCATAAAGTTCACGTAAAAGCGACACAATAGTTGAATGGCTTTGCGGGCCCTAGCTTGTTTAACATCTTGGTGGCTGGGAATTATGGCTATCAGAAAGACATAAATGCCTGGAATAAATGCGCCTATCGCAAATACAACATAGCTGATGCCTGCAGCAATAATGCGCCAGTAATGATTAAACGATAAGAGTTTCATTGCACTTTTGCTTCGCTGTATAAGCGCCGCCATGTCTACCTTGATGTTTCTGCTGAGAGAAAGCTATGCCGAGGTACAAAAACACTCAATCTCGACCAGCAAATCAGCACGACATATATCGGCGTGCGTGAAAATTGCATTAGCGTTTGGATACAACTCTTCAACGATAGACTTACATTCATGGTAATCATTTGGATCGCGCAAATAGACTCTCAATGTCTGAATCGAATCAGTATGAAAACCGGTTTCCTGTAAAAGATAGAGAATGTTGTCGTTAGTCGTATACAGCTGCAGACGCAAATCACCTTGATGCACCGAGTCATGCCCTAGGATGCTTGCAGTACCTGAAATAAAACACAGGTGTTGGTCTGCTAGGTCAATCGTACATGCACGCGCAAAGGAAGGGCTGCTCGGGCCATATTGTCGAGGGTAGCTAAATGCGTCTACCTGACGCGGGTTAGCGTGATACGTAGGTTTGGAACTCGCGGTCAAAGCATAGATTGTAATTCCATCGATATAATGGCCCACTGCCGACGCTGCGGGAAAATGCTGGTCCTGCAAATCATGCTGAGTAAACGCAGCAAGCCGCCCTGAGCAGAATCGTTTGTAATTCTCTTGGTCGCCAGACCCATGGTTGATGTGCGGAATGTAGTTCCAAAACCGAACCAGTTCAACATGGGGTGATTTTTCAATAAAGCTCAGTATCTCATCGTAGGCCACCTTAGTGGTTTTTTCGAAATCACCCGAGCGACCTAATGGCAGGCTATAAGCAATAAATTGTAAATGCTCAGAACGACTCCAAATACAATTGCCACTCATACCCCTCTCGACTATTCCATCAGCTTCTTTCCAAACCTCAAAGCCCGCCTGTTCTGTTATCTGCGCGACGCGCGAACACGGTATGGATGGTGCGGGCGTAGCAGCACCTGAAAATTGCGTTACCGATAAAGCATCGGGTTCTGCAATCAACTGCTCAGCAGTGGCGGTTGATAAAAAATTTGACAACATAAATCAGTAAGTGTCCGAATGCGGTGTTGAGCGCTGTCCTTTTGGTGTTTTCAGTCTGAGCGTTAATCGCCTAAATCAAATAGTTTTAACGAGAAACTTATTATTATTTTCGAGACAATAGTTTAAACTTTAGCTATCAAAAAATAAAGTTTAAACCTGCAGGAGTTTCTTAGTGCCAACCCAAACAGCAGCTGAATTGAAAATGGCTGAATTACTTGTTGAAGTTCTCAACCTAGAGGACATCGAAGCCAATGAAATCGACCCCAATGAAGCCTTGTTCGGGGATGGATTAGGGCTTGATTCAATTGATGCTTTGGAAATAGCATTAGCCATCTCTCAGCAATATGGCGTTGAAATGAAAGCTGAAGATGAAGGCACTAAGGAAGCTTTTTCTACATTGACAAGCCTCTGTGGGTTTGTAGAACAACACAAAGCATAGAAAGACTCAACCGAACTGTCCTAGCCTACGTCGCCACTACTATTGCTGCCCCAGAAACTTGTTTTGCCCTAACATCCCTAAAGCTATTCAACGTAGCTATACACAGGGATGTTAACAAAGTGGACTCTCTCAGCAAATGATTAGTACTGCCCCACTGCACAACAGACAAGCGAACGAACCCATTGCTTGGTTAAACGCTCCTCTCGCGTGTATTGGCGCGCCTACAGGCACGGTGCTCACCAAGGATTTCATGGGTCACGTCCAAGCACTGTCTAAGGTGCTGCCTGAGAAAAAGCATGCCATTAACTTATGTGAGAATCGATACTTGTTTTTAGTAAGCTTGTGCGCGTGCGTGTTGCGCAAGCAAACTAATTTGATGCCCTCAAATAAGAATTTAGTCTCTCAAGAAATGTTGGCTGACGACTACGAAGAGACTTACATTATTCACGACGGCGTCACAGAATTAGCTGAGTTAACTCAACTAAACCTAGGGGATTGTGATCTGGACCCAGGAACGCCAACTTCTGGTGGCGAGATTACTCAGGGCAATGTAAGGCCACAAATCTCTCTTGATCAGGTTGCAGCCATTTGCTTCACATCAGGCTCAACCGGCAAGCCGAAGCCTAACATCAAAACCTGGCGGACTCTGATTGAAAGCACAGAGATTAATAGCCGTTACATGCTACCTAACCAGCAAGAAATATTTTTCCATCTAGCGACTGTTCCCGGGCAACATATGTGGGGGTTCGAAACATCCGTCTTAATGGCGCTTTTCGCCAAGGTTTGCATGGTAGATGCCCGACCCTCGTTTCCTCATGATGTTGCGAATTTAGTGAACCGGATACCCGAGCCCAAAACGATCATTACCACGCCTCTACAGTTACGGGCGTTGACTTCAAGCACCGTAGATTTGAAACCATTAGCCAGCGTACTTTGTGCGACGGCACCATTGAGCTCTAAATTAGCTCATGAGGTGGAACTCAAATTTGGTACCACCGTTCGCGAGGTGTATGGATGCAGTGAGGTCGGTTCGATGGCTATCAGGCAGACGAGCAAGACCGAGCTATGGGAAAAGTTCGACGGCTTAGACTTCAAGATACTAGAGACAGGCAAGGTGTTGGTCAGCGCCGCTCATTTAGTCAGCTCTATCGAATTAGAAGATACCTTAGAAATGCACGAAGACAACACTTTCAATTTGCGTGGCCGGGTTTCAGACCAAATAAAGATTGCCGGAAAACGCGGCTCTTTACACGAAGTAAACCGAGTATTGTCTGCCTTTCCTGGATTATTGGATGGAGTGGTGTTTTTCCCGGAGCAAGACAAGGCAATACCTCGGCTAGTCGCAATCGTGTCCTTAGAAAAAGGCATTGAAAAGCACTCGTTGCGGAAGCATTTTCAAAAACACTTGGATTCGGCATTTGTACCTCGCCCAATTCTCATAGTGCCGGAATTGCCACGAGAAACGAGCGGCAAACTGGTAAAAACTCGTTTACTGGATCTCTATAGATCTCTTTTGATCAAAACTGATAAGTAAAGCTCGGACAAGCTTGACACCCAATGCATCGTCCGCAACGCAGATAACCGACACTCAATATTTAGACGAACGCTATCAACTGCCGGTCAGCTCGACACCCTTAATTGTCCACTGAGGCGTCGTGATGGATTCTGTCACAAACTCTCCGTGTTGATCCACAGCGACATGGTTAATCTCGATGCTGAGTGCGCGATTACTATAGATTGATATCTCGCTTTCTTTATCCAAACTCGCAGACGCTAGGTATCCAAGACTTCTTTCTTCGGCTGCATCAATGATGGAAAGAGCCTTTAACTGAGGGTTGAATACGCCTTTTTGATTGGCCTTAAAATAAGCTTCTTTTTGTGTCCAGAGCCGGGTAATCTGACGCCGCAACTCAGGCTCATCCTGTATCTTCTCAAGCCGCCTAAGTTGTTGATCATTGCAGAAGAAGTTGGTTACCTCTAAGCCACGCGTTGGTTTGATTGTCTCTATATCTAAGCCTAAATAAGCGTCGCCTTGCACAGTATGATCAAACATCACGAGACCCAGCCATTTTCCACTATGACTAATGCTAAAACTCACCTCATGCGGCACAGATGGGTGCAAGACCAATGGTGGTAGTTCTGAACGATCTACTACCTCCCATTCTTTAGAGAGGTGTGGGTGCTGTTGTTGTAGGGCATGAACCAAAAGACTGCGACTCAGAATATAGTTTTTCTGCCGCATTTTTGAAAGGCTGGCTAATCGTTGCTTCTGAGCAGCGCTCAAACACTCAATTAATCGTACGCTAGGTGTAAACCGGTCCGCGTTATTGACCAACAAAAGTCTGCTAATGCTGGATGGAGTATTCAATCATAAGTTCTCGATAATTATTAGAGACAAGTGTTGGTGCTCTAATTAGTCCAGTCGAGTATTACTTTGCCTGATTGGCCTGATGCCATCATCTCAAAACCTTTTTGAAACTCGTCGATTGGAAATTGATGAGTCAGCATAGGAGATAAGTCTAGGCCTGACTGAATAAGACTCGCCATCTTATACCAAGTTTCGAACATTTCCCGGCCATAAATTCCCTTTAATTCGAGCCCTTTAAAAATTACTTTGGTCCAGTCTATGCTCATGTCTTTGGGAGGAATTCCCAGCATGGCAATCTTTCCACCGTGGGTCATGTTTTCTAACATGCTATTAAACGCTGAAGGTACACCCGACATCTCCATACCAACATCAAAGCCTTCGGTCATGCCTAAGCCTTCCATGGTGTCTTGCAGGTCTTCATTTAGCACATTGATAGCCCGAGTCGCACCCATGGTGCGTGCTAACTCTAAGCGATAATCATTCACGTCGGTAATCACGACGTGACGCGCTCCAACATGTTTGGCCACTGCAACAGCCATAATACCAATTGGGCCAGCGCCTGTAATTAGCACGTCTTCACCGGTCAGGTTAAACGAAAGTGCAGTGTGCACCGCATTGCCAAATGGGTCAAAAATGGCAGCCAAATCATCGCTAATATTGTCAGGTATCTTGAAGGCATTGAATGCGGGGATGACAAGATATTCAGCGAACGCCCCTTGGCGGTCTACACCTACCCCAAAGGTATTACGACATAAATGAATACGACCAGCTCGGCAGTTACGACAGTGCCCACAGGTAATATGACCCTCTCCAGAAACTCGATCACCCAGATCAAAGCCACGGACTTCTTGACCCATTCCAACAACTTCACCAACGTATTCGTGCCCAACTATCATCGGCACTGGAATAGTATTTTGCGACCATTCATCCCAATGATAGATGTGCATATCCGTGCCACAGATAGCTGTTTTGCGGATTTTAATAAGAAGATCATTGTGCCCTGGCTGCGGTACTTCAGCCTCGGTCATCCAAATCCCTTTCTCTTTGTGAAGTTTTGAAAGCGCTTTCATAGATTCGATTTTCATAGCTATCTCTTTTTACGCGCGAACTAAATCACGTCCATCTCTTTGCCAATGCGAATAAACGCATCAACGACAGTATCAATTTGCTCTATGGTATGTGCGGCTGACATTTGTGTTCGAATACGTGCCTTACCTTTAGGTACAACCGGAAAAGAAAATCCAACTACGTAAATACCTTGCTCCAACATCTTAGCCGCCATCTCCCCAGCCACTTTTGCATCACCCAGCATCACGGGGATAATTGCATGATCTGCACCGGCTAACGTGAAGCCAGCCTCACTCATACGAGTGCGGAAATGTTCACTGTTACGCTGCAAAGAACCACGAAGCTCCTCACCCTCAGCAAGCAGATCGATAACACGTATGGAGGCGGTCACTATCGCTGGAGCCAAGGAATTTGAGAACAAATAAGGTCGCGAACGTTGACGTAACCATTCTACAACTTCTTTGCTGGCTGACGTAAAACCACCAGAAGCGCCACCCATGGCTTTACCCAAAGTGCCGGTGATAATATCGACTCTATCCATCACCCCACAGTACTCGTGGGTACCGCGGCCGTTTTCACCTATAAAGCCCACGGCGTGAGAATCATCGACCATCACCATCGCATCGTATTTGTCGGCTAGATCACAGATTGCTTCAAGGTTAGCGATCACACCGTCCATCGAAAATACACCATCCGTCGCGATTAATTTGAATCGGGCACCTGCTTCAGTCGCAGCGACTAATTGCGCCTCTAACTCAGCCATATCATTATTGGCATAGCGATAGCGCATGGCTTTACAGAGTCGTACGCCATCGATGATGCTGGCGTGATTGAGTGCATCAGAAATTATTGCGTCTTCAGCACCCAACAAGGTTTCAAAAAGCCCAGCATTGGCATCAAAGCACGAGGAATAAAGTATGGTGTCTTCGAACCCAAGAAACTCACTTAACTTGGCTTCTAGCGTTTTATGAATATCTTGAGTCCCACAGATAAAGCGAACCGAGGCCATACCAAAGCCATGTTGATCTAATCCAGATTTAGCCGCGCTGATTAATTCTGGATGATTCGCTAAACCCAAATAATTATTAGCACAAAAATTGAGTACGCTGGTGTCACCGTTACCCGCCGCAACTTGCACTCGCGCCTGTTGGCTGCTCACAATAATACGTTCTGCTTTATACAAGCCAGCGTCTTTTACCTCATCTATTTCATTCTGGAGGTGATTGGTAAATTCTTTATTCATAAAATATCTAAATCGTCGCTTCTATATAGCGCTTGTGCATTTCAACGTGTGTTTCACGTGCCATTCTACGCGCATCTTCTAAAGACATAAACTTCGATGAGAAATCAGGTATCGCTTGATCGATGGATAATTTCGTCGCGACTACCAAATGCTCTATTAGATCCATCGGATTCTCGATCCCCATAGCAAATCGAATAGTGGTAGGAAATATCTGTGCTTCTATTTGTTGTTCCGCATTCAGCTCAGAGTGCGTCGTTAAACCCGGGCAACTGACGATGCTATTAGTTTGTCCCAGGCTAATCATGTGTGAAAAAGCGGGTTCTAGACAATCAAAGAAACGCTGGAATTCCGCATCGGGTACATCACTTCCCATATCGGCCGTAAACAGCCCAGACGGCATTCCTAAGAACAAACCATTTTCCGCTAATGCTCGATTTTTATTGCCCTCTAATCCATTACAGTTAACTTTTATCATTGGATGAGAATCCATGAAAGTAGCAAAGACTTTGGTGGTGATGCATTTTTGCATCATTCTAACTTCCAAAGTGCGCATTCCCGCCATTACTTCAAAAGCTGTATCTGCGTTTAGAAATGCTCCCTTAATATAATACACATTCCAGAACATGGTGTTGTCCCAGCCATCCATGCCTTTAGGAATAAACATATCCTCGTTACGGGCAATCACACAACCGGCTATAACAGAGCCACCACCCGTTAGGTCTTTGGTATAACTATGGATAACAAAGTCGGGGCGCTCTGTTGCATCTTCTTTTTGCAAGGGTTGATGCAAAAACGGCGTGCCAACGGTCGCATCGAGAATTACTCTAATTCCTTCAGCGTGTGCTAAGCGGCAAAGCTCCGGCACATCTAAAACATATCCATGTGGATTACACGGTGACTCAATATAGAGATAAATCTGTTTTCCCGCTGCCAAGCGATCTGCGTAGTCTATTTTAACTTCTTCAAGTGTTTTAACGAATGATGCCGTTTCTTCTCCAGCGAACTGACGAACGCCCACATTCAGGTTGGAAGGCTTTGCATACCAATCATGAATCAGCTGATGAGCTCCGCCATAAATGTTCTGACTCGCGATCAAAATATCTTCATGCCCAAGAACATGGGACAAAGTTGAATCAATAGCAGACATACCGCTATTAAAATTCCACGCTAAATACTCGCCTGCATAAGGACCCGCCTCAATATCAACAATGTGGTTTGCTAAGGAAATGGAAGTGGGGTTGAGTAATCTGGAATAGATATCCAGCATCATTTCTTTACCCTTAAAGGCGTCACTAATCCATTCCGCACAGGCATAAATATAGGTCGCGGTACGGGTGATGGCTGGTGTCGCAGAAAAAATGGCGTTCACATTATCAAATATCGGGTAAGCCGACTTCGCACTCAATGTGGATTGGCTATAACCCAAGGCTTGGTAATTACTGCGAAATGGGTTTTGCAAGGTATCCAGTACTTTCGCCAGTTGAAATGACAGAAACTTTTTGGCATTAAACAGAGCTGTCTTTTCAGTCGCATCTAGGGCATGCATACCAGCCTGTGCTTCCTGCCACATCTTTTCAATATTGCCTTGGCATTCGTAAACGCGTTCGACTGTTTCCAGTAACGCATTACCAAGATCACCGTCTACCTCAATATTGAAGTGTTTTAGCTGCTCAGCGGCCAATTCCTTAATATTACTTGCAGATGTGCTATTCCGCCGTGGCGAAAGTTTCTTAGCTGCAGCAAACAGCTCCATATCATTATTCTTATTGTCGCTGGTGTTATTAGTCATTGAGGTAGCCTAGTTATGCTTTGAACAGCGCAATCATACGCCCCTTAAACGATGAGTTGGTTGCGCTTTGGTAATTTCCAAATTTGTTCGTTTTAACCCGCCATCACCAAATCGAATTCGATTAAGTCGAAGGTAAAAGAACATTAATTGGATTGATTGATACTAATCTACGGTAACAATGATACCTTCCCGCCGCGGATCAACGCCTCCTTCCAGGCGACCATCCGAGTGACGTAACACTACGCTTAAACCTGAGTTTTCGCCCGCCGATTCTTTTACATTAAAGCCGTAATCACGCAGCCCTTGAACCAACTCAGGGCTAGCACGCTCGCTTTCTATTCTTACTTTGTCGCCTCTGCCTACCATATTAGGGAGAGCGACTGCCTGGCTAGGCGTTAAGCCCCATTCCAATACTCCCACTAATGTCTTAGCCGTGTACGCTAAGATGGAATTACCGCCTGGAGACCCCGTCGCCATCACAAATTCACGATCACCATTTAACACAATGGTCGGAGACATTGATGAACGAGGACGCTTTCCAGACGCAACCGCATTGGCCATGGCTTTGCCACTATCGTCACGAGGTAGGAAAGAAAAGTCCGTTAGCTGATTATTGAGAAACATGCCGCCCACCATTCGCGTTGAGCCAAAAATACTTTCAACGCTTGCCGTCATCGACACAATGTTACCCTGCTGATCAACAACCACAAAGTGAGTTGTACCGGGCGTATCATCAGTGGCATCAAGCCCTGAATGACTCGGCAAACTATCATTGAACGCCCACGGGTCACCATGGCTGACTTTTGCT
>CAJQNY010000018.1 GCA_905479805.1 uncultured Arenicella sp. | reverse complement strand
AGCTGTTAAACGATGTACACAAGATATCGTTGGTACTTCGCCATACGCAACGCAGTGAAGAGCTAGTTTCCATAGAAAGACAGTTTTATTCAGCTTTAGAAAACCAAGAAAGCTCATCGCTTCACAAACAAGCGCATTCCAAAAGTTCATTTTTGTTTTCTGGCCACTAACACTAAAAACTTATATTTGATCGAACACCGTAGGTTAATTTATGAAGCAAACTCAATATGTAGAAGATGGTCTTTATTTTCGTCACTGGCCTAGCGCTGCTTCGCCTAAGGCGGTTGTACTATTGGTCCACGGCTTGGGTGAACATTGTGAACGTTACACTGCCCTAGCCGAAGCGCTAAACAGTGCCGGATACGCTGTGTGCTCACTAGATTTACCAGGCCATGGGCGTTCAGACGGAGTGCGGGGTCATATAAGTAGTTTTGAGAATTATCGTACAGCGGTGCTGTCCCTACACAAACACGCTCGAGAATCCTACCCAGAGATTGACTGCTTTATTATTGGTCATAGCATGGGTGGGCTGATCACGACGGATTTACTCATACATCACCAGGATCTGTTCAAAGGCGCACTGCTATCAGGGTCAGCAATTCAAAGCCCCCAGCAACCTCCTGCGTGGCAAATCTCTCTAATCACCGGACTATCTAAACTGATGCCTAAACTAGGTGCCTTAAGCCTTGATGCCTCCTGCATCAGCCGCGACAAGAGCGTGGTAGATGCTTATATGGGTGATCCTCTGGTTAGCAAAGAAAAATTATCTGCAAAATTTTTAGTTGAAATGTTTAAGACTATGGAAGCCTGCCAGAAAAATGCTAAAGCAATTACCTTGCCCATCCGAATTATGCACGGTAGTGCCGATGTAATGACGGACCCTCAAGGGTCACAGTTACTGCATGATTTGGTATCTTCTGATGATAAGGAGCTTGAGATCTACGAAGGGCTCTTTCATGAAATATTTAACGAACCTGAAGCACCGGCGATTTATCAACAAGTCGTTAACTGGCTAGATAAGAGAAATTAACACCTAGCCTGAATTAGCGGTGCTAAAGCTTGTTAAACCCTTTGGCCATTTTAAAGAGCAGGCCGATAAATGCATCGCGGGTAATCCTGAACTTTTACATTCTCTCCCTGTAATTCTCGAAGAGCATCATTCGCTATCCATCGAGCCGCCTTACTCTCTGATTTAGCAATTCTCACTGCACTGTCAATGGCGCTATGTTGCAGATCTACATTGCGTTTACCAATGCTTCTTAGTGCCCAGTTAACCGCCTTTTTTACATAAATCCGGTCGTCAGTCGCTTCTCTTTCGACCAACTTAAGAAATTTCTCAAAGACCGTATTGTCTGCATTTTTGTTAGCAAACCCATACGCGGCCATAATTGCGAACCCGGCGCGCTTTACAAATTCTTTGTTACTCACTGACCAGTCCACAGCTTTGTCGATGGCGTAATCGCTTTTAGTAAAAAAGCCCATGCAATAAGAATCGCAAATCTCCCAATTCTCAAACTCCCTTGACCACGTATTCATTTGTAATTTACTAATCGCTCTTGGGTCATAAATCCTTGGAACTAAGAGTTTCGCTTCATAGATACCCGTATCATATAGCTGCAACGCTAATTCATTATCAGGACCAATTTGTTTTGCTAGTGATTTTAATTCCTTTTGATATATCCCGAGACAATTACTTGCAAAAATTCCATATTTCTTGCGTTTAAATTCTACAGTTTCCGGATTTCCAAGGTCTTCTAAAAGAGCAATTAGCGTGTCTATGTCCACAACGTGATTTGTTCGGCAAACACCTTAAGAATAAATTGCCAATACGGCACCTGCTGGGTCCTTCAAGTAATAATAAGTTGCGCCTCCAATGTCACGTGGGCCTTCTACGATCTCGCCACCTGAGGCAATGCATTGTTCTGCACTTTTTGCCGAATCTTCTACACCAACATACATAACCCATTGTGGTGGCAGACCACTGTTGCTACCTCGCCGATGACAAACACCTGCGACAGTCTCAACAGTTCCAGGGAGATTCATGTTGTAATCCTGGTATTCCTCACCTTGATTGCCCATAGAAACTCCACCAACATCCCAACCAACCACCTTGGCGTAAAAGTCCTTGACCACTTCTGCATCATCAACGGTTAAATCATGCCATGCAATTTTTCCGATATTTTTGTTGTCTTCAGGCATTTCTATTAGCAAGATATACCGCAATAAGCGCAATGGCAGCAGGCATGGCTTGAGTAAATAAAATGGTTCCCTTTGCTGTTGCCGCACCAAAGACTCCAGCGGTGATAACACAAATTAAGAAAAACACCTTAACGTCAAAGCGTTTACTTATTAGGCCCCAGAATAAGCCTGCCGCAAGAAAGCCATTATAGAGCCCTTGATTCATGGCAAGTACCTTTGACATAGCAGATTGCTCTACCGTCATCGAGAAAACCTTCCTACCCACATCATGATCCCAATAGAACATTTCTAAAACCAAGATTCCAACATGAGAGAGGGCGACGAATAATACAAAAATAGCAGCAATAATTTTCATCTCAACAACGTACACCAAAAGCCGCTTATTTTGCAAGAGATCACAGTGGCGAATATAGCTTGAACCACCTTAAGAAACAGATTCTCACCTCAACTACCTCGAATATCAGAATATAAGTTGGCCAATCTAACAAAATCTTGCACGCTTAATGCTTCGGCTCTGTCCGATGCATCGATTTCAAGGCTCGCTATTTGTTCAGAACTTAAATGGCCTTTTAGAGTATTCCGCAATGTTTTTCGTCGCTGTGAAAAAGACTGTTTGACAATAAAAGAGAAATCACGATGACTAATCACTTTGATCGGTATGCTTTCTCGTGGAGTTAACCTTGCGATCGCTGATTCAACTTTGGGCGGTGGAAAAAAGGCGCTTGGCGGCACGGTAAACAAATATTCAATCTGATATCGATATTGAAGCATCACTGACAAACGACCAAATTGCTTGCTCCCAGGCTCTGCACTCATGCGCTGCACGACTTCCTTCTGCAACATGACGACCTGCATAGTGATAGCATCGGCATATTCCATTAAATGAAATAGCACAGGGCTAGAGATGTTATACGGCAAATTACCAATAACCTTTATCTTTGGTTGATCACCCAAATTGGCTGTTTGCAGTAGCTCATGCAAATCAAACTTTAAGATGTCCGCCTCATACACATGCATGCCAATAGCGGTATCGCTGCGCTGTCGCCAATAAGCCGCTAGATCCCGATCGAACTCTATCAAGTGTGTTTGCCCAGCCAATGGCAAGATCAGTTCGGTGAGCGCCCCCCTACCTGGACCAATCTCCACGACACAATCATCAGTCTTAATGGCCAGCATCGAGACTATTTTTCTTATGATGTTTGGGTCTTGAAGAAAATTTTGACCCAACGTCTTACGTGGCGCAGCAAAATTTATGTTATCGCTCACTTTGCTATCCTATCGTTTTTCGATGCGAGCGATGCCATTTTTCGAGCGGCGGCCATCGCCGCAACTAAACTACCCACATCAGCCAAACCAGTCCCAGCAATATCACACGCCGTACCATGATCTACTGAAGTCCGGATAATGGGCAAACCCAACGTTATATTAGCAGCGTTACCAAAGGATTTTGCTTTAAGTACTGGCAGGCCTTGGTCATGGTACATCGCAAGAACAACATCTGCATCCGCCAAATATTTTTCAGTAAATAGGGTGTCCGCAGGTAATGGACCGATAACATTTACTCCCAGTTTTCTAAGTGATTCTAATGCAGGAATAATCGTTTCAATCTCTTCCATTCCCAGGTGCCCACCCTCACCAGCATGAGGATTCAAGCCACATACCAGAATCCTAGCATTATCTATTCCGTACTTGGTCTTTAGGTCTCGATCAATGATGGTGGTGATTTTAATAATCAACTCTTGAGTAATACTGTCACTGACGTCTTTAAGCGGTAGATGCGTTGTTAGCAAAGCCACCTTCAAATCATCAGAAGCTAACAACATAACTGGCAATTCCGAGTTAGTCTTATTCGCCAAATATTCTGTATGGCCAGAAAAAGGTATCCCAGCATCATTAATAATTCCTTTGTGTAGCGGTCCTGTTACCATCGCAGAAAACTCACCGCTAAGACATCCTTCAACTGCCAAATCCAGCAAACTGAGCACAGCCCATGCATTCTTCTCAGTCGGGCCATCACTGAAATCGAGTTGTTCCATGGGGTGGTGCCAAACAGCCAACTCCCTTTGATTGGTTGACATATCTGGGTAGTTTACAAAACGGATATCTATACCCAAATCTTCAGATCTCTGTTTGAGAAGATTAATATCTCCCAGGCAAATCACATCTATCAGCGATTGCTCGCTCGCTAGCTGAAGAATAATGTCAGCGCCTATTCCGGCCGGCTCTCCAATCGTGTAGATAATGGGGTTCATAGATGCGAATTATAGCCTCTGATGTTAACTCAATGTTAATTTTGTCAGCGTGTATAAATGCCCACTGAAAATCATTTAGTTTGGTAGAATTAGACTATTAATTGCTATCTATTTTGAATGATAAGCTAATCTCACAATTTCTCTTTTTTGGATCATATGTCAATTAAACCATTGGAAATTATTATCTTGGCCGCGGGCAAGGGTAGCCGGATGAAATCTTCGGTACCCAAGGTCCTTCATAAGATAGCTGGAACCTCGTTGCTCGGCCACGTCCTCAACGCAGCAAACCAGCTTTCGCCACAAAAGATTCATGTCGTTGTTGGCCATGGTAAAGAGCTGGTCATCAATGAATTTGGGGATATCCCCATTAATTGGGTAGAACAAAATGAGCAGCTTGGAACGGGACACGCTGTCCTTCAAGTCCTACCGCTAGTGAGTGAAGACAGCAATGTTTTAATGTTAACGGCTGATGTTCCTTTAATTCGAAGTGATACCCTAAACCTCCTCAATGATGCGATGAGCGCGTTTCCACTGGCATTGCTAACAGCGCAAATTGCAGATCCATCTGGGCTAGGTAGGATTATCCGCGATGCAAGCGATGGCGTTTGTGGAATAATTGAACACAAAGATGCGTCAGCTAGCCAACGTAACATTAATGAAATTAACTCCGGAATCATGTGTGCTCGTGGCAATGATTTAAAGCGTTGGCTAGATAAGGTAGGCAATGACAATACTCAAAAAGAATATTACCTCACTGATATTGTGGAAATCGCCTATGCCGAAGGAAACCCAATTACGGCCTGCCAACCCACAAACGCTGGCGAAGTAGATGGAATAAACACCCGATCGCAGCTGGCCATAGTAGAGCGCCACTATCAATACAAGCGTGCCGAAGAGTTGATGGCCGAAGGGGTGACGCTGATGGACCCCGCACGTATAGACATTCGAGGTGAAGTTGAAATCGGGCCTGATACAACCATCGATATTAATACCGTCATCGTAGGCCCCAGTAAAATAGGTAGTAATGTTAACATTGGTCCAAACTGCATGATAAGCGCAAGCACTATTGGCAATGGAACAACTATCCACGCTAACTCTGTCATCGAATCCTCATCAATTCATGAACAAGTTAACATAGGTCCCTTCGCTCGGTTACGCCCCGGCACTGAGCTTTTGCATAAAGTAAAAATCGGTAATTTTGTCGAAACTAAAAATGCTCGGCTCGAGGCTGGTGCTAAGGTAAACCATCTTAGTTACGTAGGTGATGCCACCGTAGGGCAAGATACCAATATTGGAGCAGGGGTTATTACTTGTAATTACGACGGAGCGGACAAACATAAAACTGATATCGGCAGAGATGTTTTTGTGGGATCAAACAGTCAGTTAGTTGCCCCCGTCGTTATCGGCGACGGAGCAACAATTGGAGCTGGTTCAACAATTACAAGTGATGTTGAAGCGCAAGCTCTCGCGATTAGTAGAGCAAGACAAAGAAAGATTCAAGGCTGGCAACGGCCAGAAAAGGGAAAATAGGTTATCACCCATGTGTGGAATAATAGGCGCAATCGCGAATCGCGATATAACTTCTGTATTAATTGATGGCTTAAAAAGACTAGAATACCGAGGGTACGATTCGGCAGGTTTAGCCGTTATAGACTCTGATGGAGAGTTAGATCTTCGTCGAAGTGTTGGTCGCGTGGTCGCCTTAGAGAAAATTTGCAGTGATATTCATGGACATCTAGGCATTGCCCACACTCGTTGGGCGACGCATGGTCGTCCAGCAGAGAATAATGCACACCCACACACGAGTTCTCACCAAGTTGCAGTGGTTCATAATGGCATTATCGAAAATCATGAAAGTTTAAGGCAATCGCAAAAGGAGATGGGCTTTCCATTTAGCTCAGAAACCGATACCGAAGTTATCGTTCATCAGATTGATCACCATATGCAAAATGGGGCTGATCTCTTATGTGCTGTCCAAAACACTGTCGATGAATTAAACGGCGCTTACGGATTGGGGGTAGTGTCTAAGCAAGATACTTCACGAATCATCGCTGCACGTAACGGATCACCGTTATTAATAGGGCTTGGAGAAGACGAAAATTTTATCGCTTCTGACATGTCAGCCTTGATACCTGTTGCCAAGCAATATATGGTTTTGGAAGACGGAGATATTGCTGACGTCACAGGAACGACCGTCGATATATATGATCGTGATCGAAAACCGGTTCAGAGAAAGGTTCTAGTCAGCAGCTTAAGCGATGATGAAACATCGTTAGACGGTTACGCCCATTTCATGAAAAAAGAAATTCATGAACAAACTCGTGCGATTACCGAAACTCTTGAAGGACGATTAGGGGCAAATAGTGTCCTAGAAATTCCTTTTGGTGAAAACGCAAAAGAAATTTTCGACGCTGCGAGAGAAATCAAAATTATCGCCTGCGGAACTAGCTATAACGCAGCCTGTGTTGCGCGTTACTGGTTTGAAGAATTTGGTATTCGTTGCGATGTTGAGATTGCGAGTGAATACAGGTACCGAAAACATGTGGTTAATGACGGCACCCTATTTGTAACTATCTCCCAATCAGGTGAAACCCTTGATACGATGGCTGCACTTGAAATGGCCAAAGGTCTGGGCTATAGCAATACCTTATGTATCTGCAACGCGCCTGAAAGCTCATTGGCTCGTGCCAGCGATTTAACCATTTTTACCCACGCTGGACGGGAAATTGGCGTCGCGTCAACTAAAGCTTTTACTACCCAATTAGTCACATTACTCATGTTGGCAATTTGCCTACGTCGTCGTGCTTTAAATTTGAGCGCAGAGGGAGACAAAATTGAGCATGAAATAGTTCTTGAATTAAGAAGCCTACCTTCACAGATTGAACATGCGCTCGGTCTAGAAGACGACATAATCGCCATGTCAAAACACTTCGCTGACCGCCAACACACACTATTTCTGGGTCGCGGCGCTCACTATCCAATTGCAGTAGAAGGCGCACTAAAACTTAAAGAAATATCTTACATCCATGCGGAAGCCTATGCCGCTGGTGAGTTGAAACACGGCCCTCTTGCTCTGGTAGATGCTGATATGCCTGTCGTAGCGGTAGCTCCTAACAATGAGCTTCTCGGAAAGCTCAAGTCTAACTTAGAAGAAGTTCGAGCCCGTGGTGGACGCTTATTTGTGTTCGCAGACATTGATTCTGGAATCCATTCTGATGACGATACCCACGTACTCCACGTCGCGCCTGTAAATAACTATATCGCTCCAATAATCTATACGATTCCGCTCCAGTTGCTCTCCTATCATGTTGCGCTACTTAAGGGTACCGACATCGATAAGCCACGTAACCTAGCCAAATCAGTAACCGTCGAATAAGAAGGTTTATTTAAGTATGGATATTTCTCATATTTTTGATGAGTTAAACAGCGCGCAGCGCGAGGCTGTAGCGGCGGCGCCCAGCCCCATGCTCGTATTAGCAGGCGCAGGCAGTGGCAAAACTCGCGTACTGACTTCTCGAATTGCTTACTTAGTTGAAGCTCATCAAATTTCACCGCTATCCATTTTAGCGGTTACATTTACCAATAAAGCCAGTAAGGAAATGCGTAACCGCATAGAGGACATTCTCGGAATTCCAATGGGGGGTATGTGGATCGGCACTTTTCACAGTCTCGCTCATAGGCTTTTACGCCAGCATTACAAAGAAGCTAATTTACCTCAAGCATTTCAAATATTAGACAGCGACGATCAGTTAAGAATGGTTAAACGCTGCTTAAAGGAGATGGCCTTAGATGAGGCTTATTGGCCGCCCAGGCAGTTGCAATGGTTTATTAGCAATCATAAAGAGGAAGGACGTCGAGCAAACCAAGTCCCACCCAGCAATGATGCACAACAACAAACATTGTTAGCGGTATACAGTCACTATGAAGAACTGTGTCAACGGTTTGGCCTAATTGATTTCTCTGAGCTTTTACTCAGAGCATACGAACTTCTTAAGAACAACGAAGTATTACGAGAACGCTATCAAACCCGCTTTCAACATGTGCTGGTCGACGAGTTTCAAGACACTAACTCCATTCAATACGCATGGTTAAGATTGCTTGTACAAAAGTCACACAATTTGTTTGCGGTGGGCGATGATGACCAATCGATTTACGGTTGGCGAGGTGCTAAGGTCGAAAACATTCTGCAATTCGAGCAGGACTTTCCAAATACAAAAACCATTCGCTTAGAACAAAACTATCGTTCGACTACCCACATCCTAGATGCTGCAAACGCCGTCATCAAGAACAATGGCTCTCGATTAGGTAAAAACCTGTGGACAGCAGGCGAAGAGGGCGAGCCAGTAAAAGTATACACCGCCTATAACGAGCAAGACGAAGCGCGATTTATAATTGACCAAATACAAAACTGGGTTCATGACGGTGGCATGCGCTCCGAAGTAGCTATTCTTTATCGGTCGAATGCGCAATCACGAGTATTTGAAGAGGTTTTGTTAAACCGGGGTATGCCTTATCGTGTTTATGGCGGACTGCGTTTCTTCGAACGCGCGGAGATCAAAGATGCACTTGCATATTTGCGCTTATGTACAAGACGGGAAGATGACCCATCTTTTGAACGTATCGTAAACACGCCAACGCGGGGGATAGGAAATAAAACCATTGATCAGGTTCGTGAATTTGCTCGTCAGAATCAGCTCTCCATGTGGGACGCGAGCAATCAATTGCTTGCCACACAACAACTCACTAATCGAGCACAATCAGCACTCGCGTTATTCGTTAACCTGATTCAAGAGATATCCCAACAGATAGCAGATCAAGATTTATTTCAGCAGATAGAAATCATGCTGGACTTAAGCAAACTCATCGACCATTTCAAAAAAGAAAAAGGCGAGAAAGGACAAGCCCGTGTTGAGAATTTACAAGAATTAATCACTGCAGCTCGGGGCTATGAAATAGACGAGACTGACGATGATCTACCTCCGCTATCCTCGTTTTTAGCACATGCCGCGCTAGAAGCTGGAGAAGGCCAAGCTGAGGAATGGGAAGATTGTGTGCAACTCATGAGCTTACATACTGCCAAGGGTTTAGAATTTCCAATGGTCTTTCTTACTGGATTGGAAGAGGGCTTATTCCCGCATCAACGATCACTCGAAGAAGGCAGTGGTAGGCTCGAGGAAGAAAGGCGTCTTTGCTACGTAGGAATGACCCGCGCCATGAAGCAGCTATGGTTAAGTCATGCCGAATTGCGTCGTCTTTATGGGTCAGAAAAATACACGTCACCATCACGTTTCTTAGGCGAGATTCCTAGTGAGCTATTGGTTGAAATTCGAGCCAAACCGAAGACCACCTATGCTGCTCCACGCCGTGAACATTCGGCATGGGTAGATGATCAAAGCACCCATGAAAGCGGAGTATCTGTAGGAGCCAACGTAAGTCACCCGAAGTTCGGCGATGGTGTTGTGGTGAACTTAGAAGGACAAGGAGAGTATGCAAGAATCCAAATTAATTTTGCTGACGTTGGCAGTAAATGGCTGGTACTGGCTTACGCCAATTTAAGTCTACTTAACTAAACAATGAGTGTGAGCAAACCTAACAAACGGGACGTTGTTATATTGCTGCATGGCTTAGCGCGAAGCGCACGAGCTATGTATATTTTGGAGCGGGCCTTACGCCAAAAATATAAAGTCATTAACCTCACTTATCCTTCACGTAAGTTTGATATCGAAAGCTTAGCTGAAATAGCAATTAGCGCAGCCCTTAAACAAACAAAGTCCACCGATACCATTCATTTTGTTACTCACTCTTTAGGCGGAATATTAATCCGTCAATATTTACAACGAAACACTATTTCAAATATAGGCAATGTCGTGATGCTTGGTCCTCCGAATAAAGGCAGCGAATTAGTTGATGTATTCTCAAGAATTCCATTGTTCAGTCGAATCAATGGCCCTGCCGGCAATCAGTTAGGAACAGATCCTAAAAGCGCACCGAACACCCTCGGTGCAGTTAATTTTAATCTGGGTGTTATTGCTGGTAAACGTAGTCTTAGCCCAGCTTATTCAATATTTATCAGGGGTGATGACGATGGCAAAGTATCGGTAGAAAGCACACAGGTCGAAGGAATGAAAGATCATATTACTCTTTCTGTAAGCCACACGTTTATGATGTTAAGTCCTACTGTCATAAAGCAAGTAAAACACTTTTTAGAGCTGGGTAAATTCAGTCGCTAATTCTTAATAGCTATGTCTAGGTTTAGATTATATAAAGGCTTCTAATAATTTATATTTACTCTGCCTCTCGCGGTCCAAATTGGAATCAGGCCGTGCAATATTGTAAAGATGCTTGATACCGAACTGATAAGCGGAGTCAAGAACCGCCTCACTGTCATCAATAAAAATTGTAGTCTCTGGATCAAAACCTTGAAGAGCTTGGAGTTCCTGCCAGAAACGTTGCTGTTCTTTTGGCGCACCAAGCTCGTGAGAGCAAATCATACTATCAAAGTACTGATCTAACTGGGTGTACTCTAACTTCAAGTCTAATACTCGGCGATGCCCATTGGTAATCAGGCGCACATCCGGAATCTCTTCGCCACATCGTTGCAGAAACTCCTTAGCTTGCGGCCTATAGGCGATCTTATCGACCACCTGCCTTTTTAGATCCATTATATCCAAGCCCAATTTTTCGCTCCAGAAATTTACGCTATACCAATCTAATGTTCCTCTACGAGAGGTGAACTCTGGGTCTAAGAGGTGTTTAGTCTCCGAGAACTCGATTTGGTGTTTATCTGAATAAACTTGATAGACATAAGTTTGCCAAAAATAGTTATCAAAATGTAAGTCTAATAGGGTACCGTCCATATCCAGAAGAACAGTTTGAATGCCTTGCAAATTAACGGTCACTATTGCTCCATAATAAAGCGTTTAAATTCATCAAAGATTGCTCATGTTTGAATGTGATTATATGGTTAAATACCGCTGTAGTGTTCAAAAACCTTCTCATCTTACCTCGAGTTCAAAACGTGAAATTTCCATTTACAAAAATGCATGGCCTAGGAAACGACTTCGTTGTCTTTGACTTTACCGAAAATTCCTTTGCATTAACAAAAGGTCTCGCTAGCAGAATTTCTGATCGGAATTTTGGAGTTGGTTGTGACCAAATATTGATTGTTGAGCTATCTCCACGCTCCGAAATAGATTTCAAATACCGGATCATTAATGCCGACGGCAGTGAAGTTGGCCAATGTGGCAATGGCGCTCGATGCATTGCGGCATTTGTATACCAACAAGGTTTGAGTAGAAAATCCGCAATCAAAGTTGAAACAATGACAGGGGAGATGGACCTACATCACAACGCGAGTACTGGATTTGTGACAGTAAACATGGGTATCCCAAACTTTGATCCTCCTGCAATTCCTCTGGATGCTGATATCCTCCAAGATGAATACCAACTTACTATTGAGTCCAAGGCTGTCGCATTTTCAGCCCTGTCTATTGGCAATCCACACGCGGTGATGCGCGTAGCCGATGTGGATACCGCTCCAATCGAAACATTAGGCCCGTGTTTAGAATCACACCCAATATTCCCTGAACGCGCCAATATTAGTTTCATGCAAATAATCAATCGCGATACCGTCAAACTTAGAGTTTTCGAAAGAGGCGTAGGAGAAACAATTGCGTGTGGCAGTGGCGCCTGCGCAGCAGTCGTAAGTGGCATTTCATTAGGCCAGTTGAATGACACGGTTTGCGTCAAACTTCCAGGAGGCAATTTAGAAATAGACTGGAAAGGGGATGGAGAACCCGTCATGATGTCAGGCCCAACTGCGACGGTTTTTTCTGGCATTCTAGAAATCTAACACCGTTCCTTCATTCCATTTAAATATAAATAATTAGACTTATGGAAAATACAGCCAAAGATAAAACAAATTCTGATTTGATAGATCTAATTAAAGATAATCCAGATATCTTTCAGGAACAGCCCGAGTTGCTGGAGATGATTACCTTAAGCGACAACCGTGGCACGGCATCGCTTCTTGAGCGCCAAATTAATATTCTAAAAGGACGATTACAAAGTTTCAAATCCGCGCAATCTGAGCTTATTGAGGTCGCTCGCGAGAATGAGCAAATTAGTGACAGTTTTACTGCAATCATTTGTCAATTAATCGGTTTTACAAATTTATCTGAATTCGCCAGTGAATTTCCTAAATCTCTTAGGACCACATTCGATATAAACGAGGTCAGCTTTAAAACCGCACAAGCCGTACAACTTAGGCCTGACGATAACATTGGCTATGAGGATGCTTTTCGTAGACTGAGTAATGGAGTAGCCGTTTGTGACAACCGTTGGCCAGAAAATATTTCTAACTTATTCTTTAGTGGTGACATCCAGTCAGCCGCATTGATCCCCATGTATGATGGTCAAAATGGAGCTGGGTCTACAAGAACAATTATTGGAATATTGGGTCTCGGATCGATAGATAAAGATCGATACACCAATGAATTAGGTACCGCTCATTTAAATCGGCTTGGCACAATGGCCGGCATTTGCTTATCGCGCCTGTTGCCGCAATCGTAGAGTTTTCCCTAAACCGCAACATCAAATCGAAACAGACCATGGCCTCACCCATTTTTGACAACATAGATTCCTATCTTGTTAAATTGGAGGTGGAACGGCGACTCTCTCAACACACTCTTATAGCCTACCGGCGTGACATATTAAAATTAGTCGCTTATGCCGACGAAACTGGATTACTTCTCTGGGACGGATTAAGTAACCATAAAGTAAGACAGTTTTCCGCCAAGCTTCATTCCACTGGTCTAAATGCGAAGAGTATCCAGCGCTGTCTATCCGCCGGGCGCGGGCTGTGTCAATACTTGATCCAAAACGACATACTCACAAACAACCCATTCGATGATGTTAGAGCACCTAAACCAGAAAAACGCCTGCCCAAAACACTCAGCGTTGACCAAGTTGCGGCCTTAATAGAGATCAATGTCAACGACCCACTAAGCTATCGAGACAAAGCCGTAATGGAGCTGTTTTATTCATCCGGCATGCGGCTCGCTGAGTTATGTAACCTTAATTTAAATGATCTTAGTTTGTCTGAGCGTTTAGTCCAAGTTACTGGTAAGGGGAATAAGGTCAGAAACTTACCCATAGGCAGGTTGGCTGATCAAGCTCTGAGGGACTGGCTATTACAGCGTAACAATTTCAACTTAAAAGACTATGAAGCCGTTTTTGTGAGTAAACACGGTAAAAGAATTAGTCCAAGAACCATTCAGCAACGTGTAAAGTATTGGGCACGCAAACAAGGCATAGAAATCCCTGTTAGTCCGCATATGTTACGCCATTCTTTCGCTAGCCATCTATTAGAATCAAGTGGTGAATTACGTGCGGTACAGGAGTTGCTTGGCCACGCAAATATCAGCACCACTCAGATATACACACATTTAGATTTTCAGCATTTGGCTCAGGTTTACGATGACGCACACCCGCGAGCTAAGAAAAAGTAGTCTTTAAGGATAAACATCTAATAGGCGGTCTATTGAACGCCTACTAGATGCAATCTGATATTAGGCTTGTGTATTATATCGTTCAGCGCTATCAAGTATTTCTTGGCGAGCTTCATCTTTTCCAGCCCACCCTCTGACCTTTACCCATTTTCCCTGTTCTAAGTCTTTATAGTGCTCAAAAAAGTGAGCAATTTTGTCTAACATTTCTTGCTGGACGTCTCTAAAAGTAGACACATTATTGTAGAACTTAGTTAGCTTTTCGATAGGAACGGCTAATATCTTGGCATCTTCACCGGCCTCATCTTCCATTTGCAAGACTCCAATAGGTCTGCAGCGCACTACTGAACCTGTTACCAGTGGAAACGGCGCTAGTACTAATACATCAACCGGGTCACCATCATCAGATAGGGTTTGTGGCACATACCCATAGTTGCAGGGGTAATGCATTGCGGTAGACATAAAACGATCTACAAACATTGCACCAGTTTCTTTATCTACTTCATATTTAATGGGGTCACCATAACGAGGGATTTCAATGATGACATTGATATCATCAGGCAGTGAACTGCCTGGGCCTACATTGTTTAAAGACATTGGAATTGCTCCGAAAAATTGGTCTTGGAAAATTGGCTGTATTATACTGATTCAGCTGCTGGAAACAGCTGCAATACTATTAAAACTATAATTTTATTTTCTTTATTTCCCACGAGGTCAGACCTACAACTTTATTATTTGGCACATGTTCTATGTACCAATAAATGAGCTGCTCATACTAGGGCTCTAATTTGCTTCTTCGATTGATTATAATCATCCAAAAATCACTGTAGTCCAGCGGTTGGTGGCTTAGAAGACCATAGAGATTAGACCGTTTGATTATCTACGGGGTGGATAAATTCACCGGAGGACAACAAATGTCTTTACTAGCAGTGCCCATTTTATTAGGGGCTTTAGGTCTTGCCATTGCGTTTCTTATTTACGCAGTGATTGCAAAGCGTGGCGTCAGCAATGACAAAGTAGCGAGCATCGGCAATCAGATACACATCGGGGCGATGGCATTTATGCGTCGCGAATATACAATCATGTTGGCGTTTTTAGCCGTGCTTGCCATCTTGATCGGACTATCCGATCTTGGGTTAAACACCATGTATGCCTTTCTTCTCGGCGCTTTCTGCTCTGCGTTTGCTGGCTACGTCGGTATGTTTACCGCAACTAAGGCTAATACTAGAACCACCATGGCCGCACATGAAAAAGGCGCATCGGATGCACTCACTGTTGCTTTCTATGGTGGCTCAGTCATGGGCCTCACCGTCGCGTCAATGGGCCTACTCGGTTTAGGAACGCTTTATTATATTTACGGAGGTGATCCACATACCGTTCATACCATTCACGGATTTGGTATGGGTGGTTCAGTTGTTGCCTTATTTTCACGTGTAGGTGGCGGTATCTTCACTAAAAGTGCCGACGTCGGCGCTGATCTTGTCGGTAAAGTCGAAGCAGGTATTCCAGAAGACGACCCTCGCAACCCCGCAGTGATAGCTGATAATGTCGGCGATAACGTTGGCGATGTCGCGGGAATGGGCTCAGATATTTTCGAATCTTACGTTGGCTCTATGATTGCAACAATCGCCATTGCCTCTACTTTAAGTGCCGTTATGCTGACCCAACTTGGCGGTAATCAACAAGCATTGATGGGATTACCGTTAGCGCTATCATCACTGGGTTTGTTGTGTTCTATTGCCGGGATTGTTCTAGTTAAGCTGTTAAGCGGTCAAGCTCCAGAGAAAGCGTTGAGAACAGCGACCATAGGCACATCCGTTCTGTTTATTGTGGCCTCCTATTTCTTAATTGCAAGATTTGGCGTCTCCACTGGTGTTTGGTGGTCTGTAGTCATTGGCTCTGTCGGCGGAATTGTCATCGGACTCGTCACCGAGTATTACACTGCGGGTAAGCCAATTAGAACGATTGCTGCTGCGGGTGATACTGGTGCCGCGACCGTTATGATTGCTGGTCTTGCGATCGGCATGGAGTCTGTCGTAATTCCAATACTAACGCTTTGTGCAATCATCTTTTTCTCAAGTGATTTCGCAGGCCTTTATGGAGTGGCGATCGCTGCTGTTGGCATGTTGGCGACAGTAGGAATTACGATGGCGATTGATGCCTATGGCCCTGTAGCAGATAACGCGGGCGGGATCGCTGAAATGGCTGGCCTTGGTGAAGAAACAAGAAAAATTACTGACTCTTTAGACGAAGTAGGCAATACCACTGCAGCTATCGGTAAAGGCTTTGCAATCGGCGCAGCCGCACTTGCCGCCTTAGCTATTATCTCTGCTTTTATTGAAACAGTATCGCAGAACATAGATGGGTTTAGTTTGGAGATTAACAATCCAGAAGTTCTCGTGGGTATGTTTATCGGCGGTATTTTTCCGTTCTTAGTTAGTAGCTTGACCATGAAAGCAGTGGGTGAAGCGGCGTTTGATATGATCAAAGAAGTACGCCGTCAGTTCAAAGAGATACCGGGCTTGCTTGAAGGAACCGCAGAACCAGATACCGCAAGATGCGTAGATATTGCGACAACTGCTGCTTTGAAGAAGATGATCCTACCTGGTGTCCTGGCCGTCGCTGCTCCTCCAGTTATTGGTTTTGGCATTGGCGCAGAAGCACTTGGCGGAATGCTAGGCGGCGCACTACTAGGTTGTGTATTGTTAGCCATTACCATGGCTAATGCTGGCGGTGCCTGGGACAACGCAAAGAAGTATGTTGAACGCGGCAACCATGGTGGAAAGGGTTCCGATACTCATGCCGCAGTGGTGGTAGGGGATACTGTTGGAGATCCATTCAAAGACACATCAGGTCCGTCAATGAATATCTTAATTAATGTTATGGCTATTGTCAGCTTGGTAATAGCGCCACTGCTTAGTTAAGTGGATTGAGATAGCGTTTCTTCGAGCAATCGAAGATAGAGGAGGCCAGCTGTTAGCTGGCCTTTTTTATGCCTATAGTTTATGCAAAAAAAACGGCTGCCAAAGCAGCCGTTTCAGTCTTTCTGTAATCTATCTACTAATCACCAACTGTAGACATCAAAGATTTCAGCGCCACAATAAGTACTGCAGGTGAAGCAAATGCTGAAAGGTTTGCAGCAATTCCAGCAATGCTATCACCTAACGCTGGTATACCATTTAACGCACCAGCTGTTGCTAAAAATGCGATACCAGCAATCAAGAAAGTTCTTGATTCAGCACCACTTACATTTAGAAATCCGACAATCGCACCCAACACCACTAAAATTAAGCCTAGATTTGGTATGCCTAAGTTTCCTGCAAGACCAGTGACGACCGACAGTAAAACACCTGCTAAAAACAAGTAACGACCAATTTGCGACATATTCATATTAAGTTCTCCAGTTGAAATTATTATTTTATTTAGCCAACCTGAAATAAGTTAAAACTGAAACAGGCTAACTTACCGATACTACTTACTATCAAATACTTCTTTATCTAAGGCCTCAATAGAGACAGCCCAAATCCATTTAATTGTCATTCCCTTATTACATTATGCGATAGGCTCATTAATAGAGCAAATCACTTAATTACGTAGTTTTACCCATTAACTCTCTCTGCCGACTTTAATATCGGCAGCGGAACATGAATCAGGCTGCAAATAGCTCGCAGCATTTCATGCTCTGCAGTCACCACTTTTTCATCATCCAAAACGGTAATGGATAAAGCTTGAATTACCTTACTCTTTTCCTGAGGTTTTAGTTGATCAAGTATAACCAACGCTTTATCTAACTGTTTTTGCCAATCATCACTAAACGTTAAATTAGTATGATTGATATCTACCGATGCCATTCCCGCTCTAAATGCTTTTTGCGCATGTTGTAAATCTGAGGCGTCGCCCGTTTGTTGTCCATGGGACGCAATAATCGAAACCACTAATGATAATTCCTGAGCGCAATCTTGCAATTTCTTGCGTCCATGCAATCGTGAACGGCTCGGGTTTTTCGCCTCTCGAAGGTAGTTCCGTATCATACGTGACAGTAGATATTCAAACGCATCAACCCTATTGTCTACAATTACCATGAGATCTATCGTTTTCAGTATTCGTTCGATATCGGCAATCGGTCGACGCTTTAGAGTCGGAAAACTAATCTCCAAGAGCGGTAATCTTTGTTCAGCAACTACTGGTTTATTTGCGTTAATTAGATGCGTCAATTTGCGTTCGCTGATATCACCCATTTGCTGAACAACTATAAGTTGCTGCTTTTCTCTTAAACTCGGGTCATCATCCAGTAAACAATAAAGTAAAACTTCAGGCGCCCACTCTAGACTGTGCGCGGCATCGCTTAACTCTTGCGGAATATCTTCCGCAAAAAGAGCCGCGGCCAAAATACGTTCAATTTCGGGACTGCCTATATTCTCGATCATCGAATTGATATCGAACATACCAGCCTTATTCTTTGCATTAATTTTATTCGCTTGTTCTTTCTCCGCTAATTCCGCTTGAATATGACGGCGCTGTTCTTGGGCTTTGAGTTTCTTTGCTAACTTCTCAATTTCGCCTTCATCAAAATGTTTTTCTATACGGGATATACGTGTAGATAGAGGAGGATGAGTCGCAAACATGAGAGAACGATACCCACTGCCAAACAGCATGTGGCTAACTTCCTCTGAATCACTTTTGAGGTAAGAAGAATGATTGTAGGCTGCTATTTTTTTGAGTGCTCCAGCTATTCCATCTGGGTCACGGGTGAATTGTACCGCCGAAGCATCCGCCAAATATTCTCTTTGCCTTGATAGTGCAGACTTCATCCATCGAGCAAAAAATAGTCCTATGTATCCAATAGTAGTAAGAGCCAAACCTATCACCACAATGACCGAACCATTATTATCTCTTGACGATGACATCCTATAGCGACTGCTATAAAGAAACTTTCGACCCAAGATGGCAAGCACCATAATTCCAAAAATAATGCCCATCATGCGGATGTTAATTCTCATGTCACCATTGAAAACATGACTAAACTCGTGCGCTATTACTCCTTGAAGTTCACTCCGATTTAATTTTTCCAATGTGCCTTGTGTCACTGCGATTGCCGCATCAGCTGGTGAATAACCCGCAGCAAAGGCATTAATACCCGGTTCGTTCTCCATCACAAATACTTCTGGCACGGGCGTCCCCGAAGCCAGTGCTATTTCTTCCACCACGTTATAGAGCCTTCTCCTTAGCGGATCTTTAGTGTCAGGCGTAACCATTACTCCGCCCATATCGCGCGCTACCTTTCCACCGCCACTGCGAAGACTAGCTATTTTTCCCAAACTAGCCAACCCAATAACACCTCCAGTTACTGCACTAGACCCAAGCAACATGGAAGAATTAGCTACCAAAATATCAGGAGAAAGTACTCCTGCTATTCCTGTATGGGTAATTGCGGATACTCCCGAGCTAAGAGGCGCCTGGAGGGAAAACATTAGCAGAACAAGCACATCAACTGCCAACACTATTAGTAATGCAACCCCGATAAACGCGATTATGATCCAACGAGACTGCTTTCGTGCATTCTCCTGGTGTTCAAAAAAATTCATCTGTTTAGTCTAGAAATCAACCTTAGGAACTTGCTTCATAGCTTCTTCTTCAATTTCTAATAGTTCGGCCGTTTTAAATTGAAACCAACCGGCGATAAAGTTGTTTGGAAATGATTCGCACATATTGTTATACATCATCACCGCATCATTAAACGCTTGTCTAGCAAATGATACTTTGTTCTCAGTGGTCGTGAGCTCTTCGGATAATTGCATCATATTCTCATTGGCCTTCAAATCTGGGTATGACTCAGATAACGCAAATAGTCGCCCAAGAGCGCCGCTAAGACCTTGCTCGGCTTTACCCAACTCTTTCATGGCTTCGGGGTTGCTTGGGTCTGCTTTGGCCGTGTTCAAACCCGCTACTGCTGAGTTTCGTGCATTAATAACAGCTTCTAAAGTGTCTTTTTCATGCGCCATGTATGCTTTTGCAGTTTCAACCAAATTCGGAATAAGGTCATGTCGACGTGTCAGTTGTACATCAATCTGTGCGAAAGCGTTCTTGTAACCATTTCGACCTGCCACTAAGCGATTGTACATCCCGACACCAAAAAGAATGATGCCAACAAATATAATTAGTAAAACAGTACCCGTACCCATGATGATGTCCTCA
Organism: uncultured Arenicella sp.; assembly: GCA_905479805.1. Classification (GTDB taxonomy): domain Bacteria; phylum Pseudomonadota; class Gammaproteobacteria; order Arenicellales; family Arenicellaceae; genus Arenicella. Next base: position 15,196 of record CAJQNY010000018.1, on the reverse strand, counting down.
ATAGTTAGTTTCTATACCAAGCATTTTATACCAAAATGAGCAACGTTAAGAAAACTTCTGTTAAAAGCAAAAAAGCCTGTGATCTAAAAGAAACACAGGCTTTAGCAAATTTCTAAAGATGAAATAACTAACGTAGCTTTTTCATTTTCTTCAATGCTTGCAGTTGTGCCGCCGCTCGAGCCAAATCAGCTTTCGCTTGTGCATAATTAATGTCGGCACTGGTATCTTTCATAGCTTGTTCAGCTTTACGTTGAGCTTCTAAGGCGACAGCTTCGTCAAGATCATCAGCACGTATGGCGGTATCAGAAAGAACGGTTACCTTTTTTGGAGTAACTTCCAATATCCCTCCTGACACATAGATAACTTGCTCTTCACCATCTTCTGTCTGGATACGTACGTCACCAGCCTTAAGATTAGTTAGCAATGGTGTGTGTTGTGGGTAAATACCCAGTTCACCAGAACCTGCTGTTGCTATAAGCATAGTCGCCTCGCCTGAAAATATCTCATGCTCTGCACTAACAACTTCAACTTGCATCGTACTCATTTATATTACCTAATCATCAACACTCTATAACCTAAAAGAAAATATTTCCTTTCGGCTTAGGACATTGTTTTAGCCTTCTCAATTACTTCGTCTATACCACCAACCATATAAAACGCTTGCTCAGGATACTCATCCAATTCGCCATTTAAAATAGCTTTGAAACCAGCAATAGTATCTTTAAGTGAGACATACTTACCTGGTGAACCAGTAAATACTTCCGCTACAAAGAATGGCTGTGACAGGTAACGTTGCATTTTACGGGCACGAGCAACGACTAGTTTATCTTCTTCAGACAACTCATCCATACCCAAAATTGCGATAATGTCTCGCAATTCTTTATAGCGTTGCAACGTATTCTGTACGCCTCGCGCCACAGCATAATGATCGTCACCAATGATTAATGGATCCAGCTGACGTGAGGACGAATCTAACGGGTCAACCGCAGGATAAATACCTAACTCAGCAATTTGACGAGACAATACAAGTGTTGCATCTAAGTGAGCGAAAGTAGTTGCGGGTGATGGATCCGTTAAATCATCGGCAGGCACATACACCGCTTGGAATGACGTAATAGAGCCATTTTTAGTTGAAGTAATGCGCTCCTGTAGAGCACCCATTTCACTCGCGAGAGTTGGCTGGTAGCCTACCGCAGAGGGCATACGTCCTAACAATGCAGATACTTCTACCCCAGCCAAGGTGTAACGATAAATATTGTCGATAAACATTAATACGTCACGACCTTCGTCACGGAAATATTCCGCCATAGTCAAACCAGAAAGAGCCACACGCAAACGATTGCCTGGAGGTTCGTTCATCTGGCCGTATACCATTGCTACTTTATCTAGGACTCCAGCTTCTTTCATTTCGTAATAGAAGTCATTTCCCTCACGAGTTCGTTCGCCAACGCCCGCAAATACGGACAGTCCTTCTTGAGCCACTGCGATATTGTTGATTAATTCCATCAGAGTTACCGTTTTACCTACTCCGGCACCACCAAATAGACCAACTTTGCCACCTTTGGCAATTGGCATAATCAAATCAATAACTTTAACACCTGTTTCCAAAATAGCTGTGTCGGCCGCTTGGTCAGCATAGGCTGGTGGTTCTCGATGGATGGGATCTCTGCGTACCGCTTCAACTTCTCCGGCGTTATCTACAGGACGGCCTAAAACATCCATGATTCGTCCTAATGTTCCTTGCCCCACAGGCACGGAAATAGGTGCGCCGGAATTGGAAACTTCCAATCCGCGTTTTAAACCCTCGGTTGCACCCATGGCAATAGTTCTAACAATTCCATCGCCTAATTGCGCTTGAACTTCCATCGTCAAATCAGCACTTGGAACCATTAATGCATCATATACATTAGGAACTGCGTCAGCAGCAAACTGTACGTCTACTACCGCACCGATGATTTCTACAATATTTCCGGAACTCATTTTAGTTTCCTCTTAAAACTCAAATTTAAATTTTTTAAAATACTTAACTTTAGAACAGCTACCTTAAAGCCCTAGACAGTTATTTGACTAATCGCTCAAAGACACTATACAGCCGCTGCACCACTTACAATTTCAGATATCTCTTGGGTAATCGCAGACTGTCTTGCTTTGTTGTAAACCAGCTCTAACTCACCAATAAGATCCCCAGCATTATCACTTGCCGACTTCATTGCTACCATTCGCGCTGATTGTTCACAGGCAACATTCTCGACCACTGATTGATAAACCTGAGACTCAATGTAACGTTTTAACACGGTATCTAAGATTGGTTTGGCTTCTGGCTCATAGATGTAATCGAACAAAGCAGGAACTTCTGCTGCCTGGTCGGCATCAGCAGCAATCGGCAATAATTGCAATGATCGAGCTGATTGGGTCATTGTGTTAACAAACTCATTTGAGACCAAAAACAAGCGATCAATTTTACCTTCTTCATAGGCGCTCAACATTGATGTTATTGCACCTAACAAATCGCTTAAATTCGGTTTATCCCCATAATGTGATGCTTCAGAAACCACCTTGCCACCAGCGCGTCGAAAATAGGCTAGCGCTTTGGATCCTATAGTCGCTATGTCTATCTCTACATTCTTTTCGTCCCACTCGACCATATCAGTCATAGTCTTGCGAAAAACATTCATATTAAGGCCGCCGCATAAACCTCGATCAGAGCTTACGACAACATAACCAACACGCTTGACGTCCCGTTCCAATGTGAAAGGGTGTTTATATTCTAAATTAGCTCGCGATATATGCGCGACAACGGACCTAATCTTTTCAGCATAAGGTCGAGCCGCTAACATACGATCCTGCGCTTTGCGCATCTTACTCGCCGCCACCATTTCCATGGCTTTGGTGATTTTCTGCGTACTTTTTACGCTGGAAATCTGATCGCGAATTTCTTTTCCGACTGCCATTTCTTATCTCGTTTATCCTACTAATTAATTATGCATAGAGTCTTCAACACGGGGCGGCTAGCCGCCCACTTGCATAGCAAGTATCGCGACTAAAAGGAACCGTTTGCTTTGAAATCTTTCAATGCGGCATGCAGGCTTTCTACAACTTCATCAGTCAATTTCGGCTTAGCATTTATGCTATCTATTAAATCCCCGAAGTTACCTTTAACGTGCGCTTGCATTGCTGATTCACATGCCACCACTTGCTCTTTATCTACGTCATCGAAATAGCCCTCGTTTGCTGCGAACAATGAAAGTGCTATTTGCGCTGTAGACATTGGCGCGTACTGAGCTTGCTTCATCAACTCAGTTACACGCTCACCTCGAGCAAGTTGTGCTTGAGTGGCTTCGTCTAAATCGGATGCAAATTGTGAGAATGCGGCAAGTTCGCGATACTGAGCTAACGCTAGTCGAATACCACCACCCAATTTTTTAATGATGTTAGTTTGCGCAGCACCACCAACACGAGACACCGACAAACCAGGGTCTACTGGAGGACGAATACCCGAGTTGAATAAATCCGTTTCCATGAATATTTGACCGTCTGTAATCGAAATCACATTAGTAGGAACGAACGCTGATACATCACCGGCTTGCGTTTCGATAATAGGCAACGCAGTCAGTGACCCAGTCTTACCTTTCACGCCTGTCAACCTCTCTACTTCTGCCTCATTAATTCTTGAAGAACGTTCAAGCAATCTCGAGTGCAAATAGAATACATCTCCAGGATAAGCTTCACGACCTGGAGGTCGACGCAGTAGCAGCGATACTTCACGATAGGCTACTGCTTGCTTTGACAAATCGTCATAGACTATCAAAGCATCTTCGCCGTTATCACGAAAGTACTCACCCATTGAGCAACCGGCATACGGTGCTAAATACTGAAGAGCCGCTGAATCGGACGCGTTGGCGGCCACAATTGTGGTGTAATTCATTGCATCATGCTCTTCAAGCTTGCGTACTACCGATGCAACTGAAGATGCTTTTTGACCCACGGCCACATAGATACACTTAACACCATTGCCTTTCTGATTAATGATGGCGTCAATTGCTACAGCCGTTTTACCTGTTTGGCGATCGCCAATAATCAATTCACGCTGGCCTCGACCAATGGGTACCATTGCATCAATTGATTTAAAACCAGTTTCTAAAGGCTGGTCAACACCTTGACGTTCAATTACGCCAGGAGCAACTTTTTCAATAGGTGAAGTCTCAGTCGTCTCTATCGCACCTTTGCCATCGATGGGTTGCCCCAAGGTATCAACAACACGACCCAAGAGTGCAGGACCTACAGGCACTTCCAAGATACGTCCCGTACATTTAACCGTATCGCCTTCAGAAATATGCTTATAGTTACCTAAGACCACGGCACCAACGGAATCTTGCTCTAAGTTGAGCGCCAAACCAAAAGTATCACCTGGAAATTCCAGCATTTCGCCTTGCATCGCCTCAGTCAAGCCGTGAATACGTGCGATACCATCAGTTAGGCTCACAACAGTACCTTCGGTACGTGATTCAGCTGATGCTTCAAAGTTCTTAATCCGGTCTTTGATCAGGTTGCTGATTTCAGATGGGTTCAATTGCGTTGTCATGACTTCAAGTCCTCAACGTTAAAAAATTAAAATTCATTTCGTTTAAAAATACTAATAACTAACCAGACTACCTAAAATGGCGTAGGCTGCTAGCGTAATGCGGTTGCAAGTTTTTCGATTCGACCTTTAGCAGAACCATCAATAACTAAATCCCCAGCCTTAATGATTGCGCCACCAATCAAATCGGCGTCAACACTTTCTTCAAGCTTTACATTCAGGCCTAAACGTTCTTGCAAAGCAGATTCAAGTGAAGACTTCTGCGCATCAGTAAGTGCGATAGCACTTACTACTGTCGCATTCACTGACGCTTGTGCCTTAGCCACTAGGTCAGTGTATAAATGCTGAATATCAGCTATGGAAGATACACGAGCATTTTGTACAATCAATTTAATAAAATTGGTACCACCTTCAGGCAATACGTCTTTAGTTAAATCTGTCAAAACATCAACCACTTGTGATTGTTCGATACGCGGGTCGCTTGTTATTGAACTAAAACTCTCATCAGCACTAATATCTGCCAATCGGCCTAGCACTAAAGCCCAAGCTTCATACGCATTGGTTTCCTGCGCCAATTCAAATACAGCCTTGGCGTAAGGTCTTGCTGTTGATGCGTTATCTGCCATTATTCTTACCTGTTTGTTTCGCTAGCGATCAAAAAGCGCGTTAGCCTGCCTTTAATTGTTTGACCAAATCATCAAGTAAACTCGCATGAGTTTTCTCGTCAATTTCTTTGTCAACAATCTTGCTGGCTGCCGCTACCGCAATCGACGACACTTGTGAACGCAATTCTTCACGCGCACTGTGTACATCTTGATCTATCTCAGTTTGAGCAGACGCAATAATTCGCTCTTTCTCTGATCCGGCGGTTGTTTTCGCTTCTTCAACGACTGCATTTCCGCGCTTTTCAGCGTTGGCAACAATTTCAGCCGCTTGCGATTTAGCTTCACTTAACATTTGCGCAGCTTCTTTTTCAGCAACGTCTTGGGCTTGTTGACCCTTTTCTGCTGCTGCTAGACCATCTGCGATTTGAGTTTGACGCTCTTGCATGGCATTCACCATAGGCGGCCAAACATAACGCTTGCAAAACCAAACAAACAATCCGAACGCAATAGTTTGACCAATCAGGGTCGCATTAATATTCATCTATTCGTTCCTCGTTAAAAGTTTGTTTTACTTAAGCAGCCGCTTTTAATGTTTCCATTACGCTTGCATCAATTAAGCCTGAAGCGAATAGGAAATACAGTGCGATCGCTACAGCGATAATTGGAATCGCGTCGATCAAGCCTGCTAGTAAAAACATTTTGGTTTGCAAAGAATTTGCCATTTCTGGTTGGCGTGCAACACCTTCAAGAAAACGACCACCCATCAGGCCAATGCCAATAGCGGCGCCTACTGCTGCTAAACCTAACATGATGCCAACGGCAATTGCGGTCATACCTACGATAGTTTCCATTTGGAACTCCTATTTCTATAAAGATAAAAAATTAAAATTGAAAAATAACGATCTTGAGTTAGTGTGCTTCATGAGCTTGGCTCAAATACACAATAGTCAACATCATAAAAATATACGCTTGCAGAGTAATTACCAAAATATGGAAAATAGCCCAACCAAGCTGTGCAAAACCACCTAACACACCCAATCCTAATCCCGCGCTATACATCATCGCAATTAGAATAAAGATCAATTCACCTGCATACATATTGCCAAATAATCGCAAGCCCAGTGAAAGCGGCTTAGCTAACAGGGCTACCAATTCAAGCAAAAGGTTAAATGGTACTAGATACGGCCCGAAAGGTTGCAAAGTAAGTTCTTTGGTAAAACCTATTGGCCCCTTCATTTTCAAGCTGTAATAAATGATCATGAGAAACACACCCAAAGCTGTGCCCAACGCAATATTTACATCAGTAGAGGGCACGACCTTCATATATGTCTGTGCTCCATGAGCCGAAATTGACGACCAAGACTCTCCATTCAATAGTGCTGCTGCAGTAGGCAACCAATCAACAGGAATCAAATCCATTAGGTTCATGAAAAACACCCAAACAAAAATAGTCAGCGCCATGGGCGCTATCCAGAGATTTTCGGCTTGTTTGGTAAAAGTGCCATCTTTACTGTCTTGGGCCATTTCGAATAAGGATTCGACCGCACATTGCACTTTTGAAGGCTTGTCTACGCTAAATCCTTTAGCAATACTGCGGAAAATCAGGAACATGATGATGCCTAAACCAAGCGACCATGCCATGCTATCGACGTGGATAGCCATGAAACCCATACTTGCTGCTTCTTCAGCGCCGTGCGCAAATCCCCAATGCCCTTCTGGGAAACGCCCAAAAGTTAAATTAGTCAGATGGTGGTTAATATAACCAGTACCTGTTAATGCGCCTTCTGTAGATGCCATGTATCTATCTCAAACTAAATTAAATTTTCGCGCCGCTCTTATTCTATGGGGGCACTCTCAGTGACTTAAACAACTCTAGATGACTTAAACAACCTTAAACAGTGTCGCTTAACCACCAGCACTTTGAGGGACCAATAAAAACAACAAGTTTATAACTAATGCTGCCAACAGGTAGGCGATTATAAAGGGTAGTAAAGACACTTTGATCACGATGATACAAATGGCCATCATTGCCAAAGTGAATAAAACCTTTATCACTACGCTGATATAGAACCTTATCAAAATTTCTTGTGGCTCTGAATCCACTCGAGCAGTAAACAATCTGCCAGCCGAGTACAGGCTAGCTGTACTAGCGATCATTCCACCAAAAAAAGCTGATAACGCTTCTCTCAAGTCAAAACAGTAATAGAGAACCAAACTAAAAACGATAGAACCAAACGCTTGAAGTAATGCCAGCTTAAAAAGCACGCCGGGCTCAGATTTAGTATTAAATCGAGGCGCTGTGGGCGGTACTGGATTGTTCATTATTTAACCATTTTAACTGCTCGCGGAGTATAAAGGCTTGAACTATGTTTCGCAATGCTGCCGATGCTTTTTGTTAACTGTTTTTAACTCAGCATTTAGCTCTAGAAAATGGATGAATATTGAACAAAAGAAAATGGCGATTAACAGCCCTGTTCGCCAACACACTTTTAGTAACTAAAAACCTTAGCTCATTTTATGTGTTGAATAATTCCGTCGAGTATATCTAAGCTCTTATATTCTATAACCAGCTTTCCCTTACCGTTCTTATCTATCACAGACACCTTGGTACCTAGGCGACTCGAGAGAGTTTCTTCTAAGTGCTGGATATCCGAATTTTTGGCTACAGTCTTAGGTGTTTCTTTAGGTTTGCTATAGGCCCGCACCAAGGCTTCGGTTTGTCGCACCGACAAACGCTTCGCATAGACTTCTGCGGCAGCCCAATCTTGTTGATCTATAGGTAGACCGAGCAAAGCACGAGCATGGCCCATCTCTATCTTGCGATGCTCCAACAACTGTCTTGCTCCATGACTAAGGCTAAGCAAGCGGAGTAGGTTGGTAACAGAAGTCCTAGAACGGCCTACACTCTTTGCCATTTCTTCATGAGTTAATTCAAACTCATCCATCAAGCGCTTAAAACCCACCGCTTCTTCAACTGGATTTAAATTTTCTCGCTGTATGTTTTCGATCAAAGCCACCGCCAGGGTTGCTTCATCTGGAATATTGCGTACCAACACTGGCACTTCATGCAATTGTGCAATTTGCGCCGCCCGCCAACGCCTTTCGCCAGCAATAATCTCATATTTTCCGTCAGCAACCGGGCGAACCAAGATTGGCTGAATAATGCCTTGCGATTCAATTGAAGACGCCAATTCTTCCAACGAAGCCTGATCCATATTCGTTCTTGGCTGATATTGACCTGGTTGTAATTGCTCAATCGCAAGAGAGTTGGGGCTATTATCGGCATTGGTCGACGCAGCCTGATTCATTTCGGAATCACTGCCGCCTAATAGCGCATCTAGACCTCTGCCTAGTCTTTTTTTCTTCTTACTCATATTCTAAACTTTAACAAATTGCATTGATTAGGAAGCGGCCAGCGACAAGATTTCATCTGCTAACGCCATATACGCTCGTGCTCCCTTACTGCTTGGGTCGTAATCTACGACCGGCTCTCCATAACTAGGCGCTTCAGCAAGTCGGACGTTTCTAGGTATTATAGTCGTGTATACCTTCTCGCCAAAATGAGTTTGCAGTTGGCGACTAACTTCGTTTGAAAGACCATTGCGCCCATCAAACATCGTTCTCAATAAACCTTCAATAGTTAGCTGGGGGTTAAGTGTTTCACGAATTTTTCGTACAGTTGAAATGAGTGCACTTAAGCCTTCTAAAGCAAAATACTCGCACTGCATTGGAATCATTACAGAGTCCGAAGCAACCAAAGCATTAATAGTGAGTACATTCAGCGCTGGCGGGCAATCAATAAATATATAGTCGTAATCATCTCTGATTGGAGAAAGCGCTTTTTGTAATCTTAGCTCTCGTCCAATTTCATTTAACAGTTCTACTTGTGCGCCCGCTAGATCACCATTAGCGCAGATAACGTCTATTCCACTATCGGTTTTGATAACTGCTTCCGCAGCCGTAGTTTCTAATAACAGAAGGTCATAAATAGTGGTCACACTAGTCGTCGCTAAATCTACACCACACCCAACACTCGCATTGCCTTGCGGATCCATGTCTATCAATAGAATACGCTTACCGCGCTTCACCATAGAAGCGGCTAAATTAATGCTGGTAGTTGTTTTACCCACACCACCTTTTTGGTTGGTGATAGAAATTATTTTTGCCATTGGACTAGTTAAGGTATGCACTGGCCGATTAAGGCTTTCGTTGATTTTAAATCCGCATAAATTCGGGTTGATTATGCGCTGACCGCGCAATCATAACAGAGTATCAAATTTCCCGACGGCTAAACATCCTATTTCAGCCAAGCTAACTTATTTATTACTTCCCTGCGTTAATCACTATTAGGTTGCGCTGCGCATCCAATTCGGGAACTTTTAAAGCATAGGTGTCGGACTTCAAATTCAGTTTTTTTAGAATTTTCATTTCCTCTTCCGGTACTAGACCTTTCATCGCTAACCAGCGGCCGTTGGGCGCAATGGCATCTTTCGATCCTTTAACTAGGTTTTCAATGCTTGAAAATGCTCGCGCGACGACCATTGCGAACTTATCTTTAGGGTTGAATTCTTCAATTCTTACATTCTCTACAGTGAAGTTCTTCAATCCCAGTTTGTTCGCTACATACATTTGAAATTGAGCCTTCTTGTTCCTCGATTCAACTGAGGTCACTTCGAGAGCAGGCGAGAGTATCGCCAAAATCATACCCGGCAATCCTGCACCACTCCCAACATCTAAAAGTGTCGCTCCCTTAACATACGGTTTAATGCTGGCGCTATCAAAAATATGAACACTGAGCATTTCATCGATATCATCTACCGACGTCAGGTTATGAGTTGCATTCCATTCCTTTAGCAAATCCATATACTCAACCAGCTTTGAAATAGCATCGTTGCCATATGAAACATCCAGTGCATCTAAGCCCTGTTTTATTCGATCTTCAATTGTGAGTTCAATAGGTTGTTTTGCTTGATTCATTTTGGTACCGGCCATTTTGCTCGGTTATTACATAACGAACTGAATTACGCTATGTATCGCTAGCCAATTTGGCTAAAGGGAGATCGATTATAGGTTAAAGAACCATAAAGACTAGACCGAAACGGACAAGAGGTGGCAATCGCCATGAAATTACCATTTTTGTGCCTCAGGCTGCTCGGCCATGTTTTTTCAAATAAACCAGCAACAAAGACACCGCAGCCGGCGTTACTCCTGAGATACGCGAGGCCTGCCCAATATTTGTCGGTTTGTGCTCATTGAGTTTTTGGGCAACTTCGTTGGACAAACCACGCACTGAGTTGTAATCCAAATCTACATTTAGGGGGGTTGTTTCGTTGCGTTTTTGTTTTTCGATCTCACCTTGTTGGCGTTCAATGTAACCATGATATTTTGCTTGGATCTCTAACTGTTCAGCTACCGAAGAGTCTTCTACCGGCTTCCCAGTTCCCGGTAAACTCAGAAGGCTGGCGTATGTTACTTCGGGCCTGCGCAACAACTCCATTAGATTGGCTTCTTTCTTCAACACATTGCCAACAACCCTGTGCGCTAGCTCGTCGTCAATCGTTCCAGGGCGCAACCAGGTAGTGTTTAACCGTTGCTTTTCTAGTTCTATCATTTCGCGTTTTTTACTAAACGCCTCCCAACGAAAATCATCGACAAGCCCTAGATCACGTGCCTTCTCAGTCAACCTTAAGTCCGCATTGTCCTCTCGCAATAATAAACGGTACTCCGCGCGCGAGGTAAACATCCGATAAGGCTCTTTGGTGCCCATCGTGACTAAGTCATCAACTAGAACCCCGATATAGGCTTGGTCTCTCGTCGGATACCAACCTTCTTTTTCCATGGATTGGCGAGCCGCATTCAAACCAGCCAGCAACCCTTGTCCGCCTGCTTCTTCATACCCAGTCGTACCATTTATCTGACCAGCGAAGTAAAGGCCTTCAATATATTTTGTTTCTAGTGTGGGTTTTAAATCCCTTGGGTCAAAGAAATCATACTCAATCGCATACCCTGGGCGCACTATCTGGGCTTTTTCAAAACCAACAATAGACTGAATAAACTGATGTTGTACGTCGTAAGGCAACGAAGTAGATATACCATTAGGGTAGACCTCATGAGTTTTCAACCCTTCTGGTTCGACAAAAATTTGATGCGAATCCTTATCCGCAAAACGAACTATTTTATCTTCAATAGAGGGGCAATACCTTGGACCAACACCTTCGATAACACCGCCGTACAACGGCGACCTATCTAGCCCTTCTCGGATAATGTCATGGGTGCGTAAATTGGTATGAGTTATATAACAGTTAACTTGTTGCGGGTGGTCTTCAACCTTTCCTAGAAATGAAAAAACGGGCGTCAACGTATCGCCTGGCTGTGATTCCAATTTAGTAAAATCAATTGTTCGTCCATCTAGACGAGCTGGCGTGCCAGTCTTCAACCTCTCAACACGAAACGGTAATTCGCGCATTCGCGTTGCAAGCGCGTTCGCGGGTGGGTCTCCGGCCCGACCTCCTTGGTAGTTTTCCAAGCCAATATGAATAACACCACCTAAGAAAGTTCCTGTCGTTAACACCACCGTTTTGGCCTTAAATTTGAGACCCATTTGTGTGACAACACCAACTACTCGATTATTTTCAACAATTAAATCATCCGCTGATTGCTGGAACAAAGATAGGTTTGGTTGATTCTCAACAACCTCTCTCACCGCTGCCTTATAAAGCACTCTATCTGCTTGCGCACGAGTCGCCCTAACAGCAGGACCTTTGCGTGCATTTAGAGTACGAAACTGTATGCCGCCTTTATCGGTCGCCTCAGCCATGACACCGCCCATGGCGTCTATTTCCTTCACTATATGACCCTTACCAATTCCGCCAATGGCTGGGTTACATGACATTTGTCCAATGGTTTCAATATTATGTGTGAGTAATAGTGTCCGTGCACCCACCCGCGCAGAAGCAAGCGCAGCTTCAGTTCCGGCATGCCCTCCGCCAATCACGATCACATCATATTGTTCAGTATGAAACATGTTGTTATTTATGTTTGCTTATTCCTAGGAAGCGGATTTTACGCTTTAATTTGTGGCTTTGCACAACCCTCAGGCACAAAAAACCCACTATCCTAAAACTATTTCTTGTTTCTAATGTTAGTAGGAAGGTCAAATTGAAAGGCGTTTCTTGCTATTAGCAAGACCACCCTAAACTAAATGATAATTCGGCAATTCAAAGCGCGGTGTACATACCGCTAAAAATATTAGGTCTAGTGACCCGGTGTTTTTGATATTTTGGTGCTCTCCTGCATCGATTACTACCACATCTCCTGGTGCAACCGACCAGCGTTTTCCAGCGACGCTGACCACACCCTCGCCACTGAGAATTACATATTTCTCTGCCGTGTTTTCTAAATAATGGAGAACCGTTTCTTGGTTCGGCAACACTCGCGCTCGCGCTATCGATAAATCTTCATGGCTTGGGCTGTTTAACCATTCTTGGATATAACAACCTTCCTTAAAATAATACTCTGCTTGTGGTTGGTATTTAGTTCCCATAAAACGTTAAATAAAGTTGGTTAGGGTTTCAATCATACTACTATTAAAATTAATTCTATTTGCCGATACAGAAGCCGGAAAAGATCTCTCCCAGCAAATCATCTGAACCAAACTCTCCAGTAATTTCATTAAGATAGTTTTGCGCCCGAAGTAAATCGTCCGCCAACAACTCTCCCGCATTATGATTTTTTAGTTGCTCAACACCTTGGTTTACTGCCTCTCTAGCTGATGAGAGTGCGCTTAGATGCCGTCGCCTTGCCGTAAATACTGTTTCTGAGTTTGATTCAAAACCCGCTTGTTTTTTGATAAGTGATTTCAGCTTATCCAAGCCATCACCGTTTTTTGCAGAAACACATAAACCGGGCAGGGCAGCTAACTCTTTACTCGATAACAAGTCTGCTTTGTTGAACACAATAGTGGTCTTGTTCTCATCTACGGGCAGAATATCTCTGGGTGATTCTACATCCACAATCAATAACACATGATCTGCTTTTTCGATTGCGTCACGGGCTCTTTCAATACCTATCTTTTCGACGGTATCGTCGCTATCTCTAAGACCTGCTGTATCTATTAAGTGAACAGGCAATCCATCTATGTCTATGCTTTGGCTAATTGCATCTCGCGTTGTACCCGGCACGTCTGTGACAATCGCTGCATCGACACCCGCTAAGGCGTTCATCAAACTCGACTTACCGGCATTCGGTTTACCCGCTAAAACCAATGTTAAGCCGTTTCTTAATAATGCTCCTTGTCCGGCTTGCAGTATCGTCTGGTTTAAAGAATTCTGAAGCGAAAAAATACTTTGGCGAATCTTATCATCCGCCAAAAAGTCTATTTCTTCTTCTGGAAAATCTATGGCCGCCTCTACATACATCCTTACATAGATCAGTTCTTCCAATAACGATTCGATCTTTGCAGAAAACTCTCCTTGAAGAGAACGCATCGCTCCTTTCGCTGCGCTTTGTGTTGTGCTATCTATTAGATCCGCGATAGCTTCAGCTTGGGTTAAATCTATTTTGTCATTTAAGAATGCTCTTTCTGAGAATTCTCCTGCGCGTGCTTGTCGGACCCCTAAATTAACCAGTTCTGACATCAAAATGTCTTGAATAACAGGGCCTCCATGACCATGGAGTTCAACGACATCTTCACCGGTAAAAGATTTCGGACCGGCAAAGTATAGTGCTACACCAGTATCAATAGTCGATCCGTGTTCGTCACTAAAATGTGAATAGATCGCCTTGCGTTGTGGCAATTCCTTCCCAGTTACTGCACGCCCTATTGCCAAAGCTTCCGGACCCGACAGACGAATAATTCCTACCCCTCCTTTTCCTGGAGGGGTCGCTATTGCGGCTATTGTGTCTACTGATTTATCCAACAGAACCAGCCTCTATTTACCTGAATAAGTTAAACGGCGTATTTTCTGTTGATAAACCACTGCTGCGCCATCGACAGCACGTTGTTTACAACCCAATATAAGACTAAGCCCTGAGGAAAATTTAGAAATAGGAATGTCAGAGCAATTGGCATAATAGCCATGACCTTCTTTTGGATATCATCCATCGCCGCGGGGTTTAATTTCTGTTGCATCCACATTGACAGCCCCATCAACACCGGCAAAATAAAATATGGGTCTGGTGCGGACAGGTCTTGTAACCACAAGGCAAATGGCGCCTGGCGAATTTCTACACTTTCTAATAGAGCCCAATAAAGAGAGATAAAAACTGGTATCTGAATCAGTATTGGCAAGCACCCTCCTGCTGGATTTATCTTCTCCTTTTTGTAGAGCGCCATCATTTCCATCTGGAATTTTTGCTTATCGTCTTTATATCTATCCTTTAATGTTTTGATCCGTGGTTGCAGTTTCTTCATTCCCGCCATTGATTTGTAACTCGCGGCCGACAACGGATAGAACAATGCCTTAATCAGTATAGTCAGAAGAATTATGGCCCAACCCCAATTGCCTACAATGCTATGTATCCAGCTGAGCGCAGTAAATAATGGGTCAGCTATAAAAGTTAAAAAGCCATAGTCTACAGTCAATGCTAAACCGCTAATCCCTTTATCCGTTTCTATCTGCTTAAGCCGCCGTTGCTCCTTCGGCCCTAAGAATACGCTCGTCCCTAATTCACCGCTTTGGCCTGGCTCAATAGTATTTGCTGTATCAGTTTTGTACCCAATTCGATAGCTGGGCAATGCTTTATCAGTGCTGGATGAAGTATAAAACTTTTTGGCCTCTCCATTTTCAGGTATCCAAGCACCTACAAAATAGTGTTGTAACATAGCAACCCAACCATTATCTGTTGAAAGATCCAGGTTTTCTTCGGCCATTTTGTCAAAATCTACTTTGTCGTATTTATCTGCCTCAGTGTAGAGTGCCGCACCCGTGTAGCTCGGTAATTGGCCAAAGCCCCCTCCAGAACTTTCTGGTTCGCTGCGATTAAATTGCGCATAAAGAAATCCATGCCACGG
>CAJQNY010000017.1 GCA_905479805.1 uncultured Arenicella sp. | reverse complement strand
GAAGGCTTTTTGATACGCTTCTAAAGGTGATGAGGCAACAGCAACTCCGCAGGGGTTTGCATGTTTAACGATCACACAAGCTGGCGCGCCATCGAATTGTTTAACACATTCTAATGCCGCGTCCGTATCGGCGATATTATTATAAGACAGTTCCTTACCCTGAATCTGCGTTGCCGAGGCAATACTACCAACTGGTGGATTGTCCTCTACGTAAAAAGCGGCCTTTTGGTGTGGGTTCTCACCATAACGCATTGTTTGTTTATGCTTAAACTGAACATTAAAGGTATCGGCGAAATCCGATTTGCCGCCGTCTTCTTCGATTCTTCCTAGATGGTTGGCTATTGCACCATCGTATTGCGCGGTGTGTTCGAACGCTTTGCTCGCCAATTTAAACCGTGTTTGGTAAGACAAACCCCCGCTCTTCATTTCAGCTATTAAGCCTTCATAGTCTCCCGCGTCCACAACAATCGCGACATCTTTATGATTCTTAGCGGCTGACCGAACCATGGTCGGACCGCCAATATCGATATTCTCGATTGCAGTTGGTAAGTCACAACTGGGGTCTGCGACGGCTTGTTGGAATGGATACAGATTCACTATCACCATATCGATGGCGTCAATGCCATGCTCCTGCATTATCTGATCGTCGGTGCCGCGCCGGCCTAGAATGCCGCCATGCACTTTGGGGTGTAAAGTTTTTACGCGCCCGTCCATCATTTCAGGAAAACCAGTGTATGAGGAAACCTCGGTAACAGCAATCCCGGCTTTACTTAGCAAGCTTGCGGTGCCTCCAGTCGACAATATTTCTACTTCAAGCTGTGCCAGCTCTTGAGCAAACTCTACAATGCCGGCTTTATCAGATACGCTGATCAGCGCTCGTTTAGGTAAAATGGGTCGATTTTCCATAACTCTCTTTGGTAGTGGGTGATTCTTAGACAAGTTCGTAATTTTTTAACTTCTTGCGTAGGGTGTTTCGGTTAATGCCTAACATGTCGGCTGCCTGAGTTTGATTGCCATTTACTTGTTGCATAACAACCTCAAGGAATGGTTTCTCAACTTCGTTGATAAAGAAATTGTGCAGGTTGCGAGGTAGTTCGCCATTCAGGTCTTTAAAATACTCTTGCATAGAGTGGGTTACGCACACAGCTAAAGGGTCGTTCTTCTTCATTATCGTTAATTAATTAGTATGTTGTTTTTATTATTATTTTTAGTGAAAGCTTGCAATGATAGTTTTTCAGTCAAAACACTCGTGATCAATGCTAAGCTGCCAATTGTTTTATAGATGTTTCTATGAATGCTTCCAATAAATCCATCTGTTGATTAGTTTCTTCCGTTGCCGTAATTAAACGGCGGCATTCGGCATCAATTGGAAAATCCCAATGTTGCAAATACCATTTGATATGTTTACGTGCCAGCTTTACGCCAAGCCTCTCACCATAAAAATCATGTATGTCACCGATGTGGATCTTTATTGAGTGTGCGCGTTCTTCTATTGATGGCACATACAGTTGAGTAGATGAATCTTGAAGGTAGTTGGCAACTTGTTGGAACAACCATGGTTGACCTTGTGCCGCCCGTCCAATCATTACGGCATCAGCGCCGGTGGCGGCCAACACCTGTTCTGCTTTATGTGGCGTATCAATATCACCGTTAGCTATGACTGGAATCTTAACTATGCTTTTAACCTTTGCGATAGTGTCATATTCAACTTCGCCGACGAATTTACATTGACGAGTTCTTCCATGAATAGTTAGGGCTGCAATGCCAGCGTCTTCCGCTATTTGAGCCACGGTAGCGGCATTCCTTTCTTCAGGAGTTGTGCCAGTGCGAATTTTGACAGTAACGGGGACATTGACCGCACTAACAACCGTTTCCAGTATTTTCTGTACCAAAGGCTCATCTTGCAAGAGGGCTGAGCCAGCGGCCTTTTTACATACCTTCTTGGCTGGGCAACCCATATTGATATCAATGATTTGCGCACCATTGGCAACATTGTGTTGCGCCGCTGCGGCTAGTTGCGCGGGATCAGTGCCAACGATTTGCACATTCACGGGCTCAGGTTCACCCGTAAGATCCATCCGGTATTTGCTTTTGGTCGTCTTGATTAAATCTAACTGGCTAGTGACCATTTCCGAAACAGTCATCGCAGCGCCATACTTTCTGCATAGCTTTCGATAGGGTTTATCGGTCACGCCTGCCATGGGCGCAGCTATAACTTGGTTGGCTATTTTGTAAGGTCCGATTTGCATAGCCAAGTGTTCTATATGCTAGGAGTTCGCTTGAAAGGATTTGGGGACGACAGATAATACCGATGGCGGGCAATCGGGTAAAGATACAATCAGCAAAATTAGCCAAAAACTGCTAAAAAATTAAGCAGTGACGGTGAAACCCAAGTTCTAAACTCTGTCACTTAGGTTAGTTGCTTAATAGTTTGAGCTCGTAGCCTCGTGCTTGTTCTGGGAAGGAAAGAAGTTCAATAGTGATAGGCCGAAGTTCATTAGCACCGATGAGGTTGTCTAGACGGTTATTGTAAAGATAATCATCCGGAGACATGGCACGACGGGCTACTAATCGCCCGTTCTCATCAGTGAGTGATAATTCTAGCCAAGGAAAGGGTTGCGCTATTTGCGATTGATTAACCATACTCACCTTGAGTAAGGTTGTAGAGGCCCGAGTGGGATGCGTCTCTGTTCTCGCCGACACTAGCTGAAGATTGGCTAGATCTCTGCGGATTGGTAGACGCACATCAAACTTTTCTTTGAGCCCAATCGCAGCTGGACCAGCAATTGTTGCGATAACCTCAGCAAGTTGTTGGTTTTCAAGAAGCGGCACGGCCTGACGCAACCAAAGTTGATACGCTAAGCCACATAACAACACTAGGCCGACTACCATGAAAATTGGAGAGTAAACCCAGCGATGAATCTTATTAACGGGTTGGTCGAGAATAAAGGGCTTATCAAGGAGTAACTCGAATGACTCTTCATCGTCATCCAACCCCTCTGAATTGATGTCAGTCTCGACTTCTAACTCCACGTCCGAGCCCACGTCCGAGTCTACATCTGCCTCAGTGACTAAATTTTCCGATGATGAATCAAGCGTTTCGTCTTGGTCGGTATTCTCCTTCTCGGTTTCAGATACTAATTTGCTGTCGATCAGATCATCCATTTTGCTAATTAACGACTGATCAAGTTCAGGTTTAATCTTTTCAACCTCGGGAACGTCGCGTTGTTCCAGGCTGTCGGCTAAGTGGGGGGATGATTGATCAATCCGAGATGAGCCTGAGTCGAGGTCTGAACTTGCTGTTTGTTCGGTTTCGTGAGGGTCAGCCTCCGTGGGTTCCGGTTGGCTCTCTACATCGATTTCTTCATCTAGGTCATCAACTTCATCACCCATTTCAATAGATAGTTCAGATTGGATGTTGCTCTTAAAGCCGTGGTCAAATTCAGTTATTTTGCCAGTATCAATGTCGTCTTCATCTGCATACTGGACTGCAAATTTGGCGAGT
The DNA here is from genome assembly GCA_905479805.1 of uncultured Arenicella sp. GTDB lineage: Bacteria > Pseudomonadota > Gammaproteobacteria > Arenicellales > Arenicellaceae > Arenicella. The sequence goes on along the minus strand of CAJQNY010000017.1, from coordinate 2,100 downwards.
TCCTCATCACTGAGGTCGTTGACAGATAACTCGGTTTCAAAACTGAAAGAATCTTCATCGTTGCCTGAAACTGAAACCAGGTTGATCTTGTCGGCAATGAAAGAGTCGACCGATACACCTTTTTCAGGTTGATCACTTTTAGGATCTTTGGCTTCATCATTGTCGATTGGCAATAGCTTATCATCAAAAGGGGCAGGTTCCTTATTGGGAACTTGAATGTCGAACGACGGGATGGTTACTTTTTCAGTACTATTTTCTATTTCGACATTTTTACTTGCGGCCGTTATTTTATTCTCAATAGCTGGTTGTTCACTGGGGCTTGGCGGTGAAGTGTCTGCCAGTTTTGGCGTGTCTCCAAAAAAATTAGCCTGAAACGGAGTGCGACAGGTACCACAACGAACCTTTCCCTTGCTGCGCAAGTATTGTTCATCAGTAATTAGATATACCGTCAAACAGTTAGGGCACTGTGTTTTATTGTTCAATGATCTTTCCTAAAGAAGCAGTGTAAGTATCTGGCTAGGCCGTGACAGAACTTTATTGGTGCTGACAGATGAGTAAACACCATTGGTTGCGCACCTGCTTTTGTATCGTAAATTCTGGGCCGAAAGCTTGTTTTACTCTTTCTGCTTGAGTGTCGAGTATTCCGGTTAATAGTAATGTTCCTTGAGGCTCCAGATGAGATGTCAAGGTTTCCCGTAATTCTACTATAACTTCAGCTTAAATATTGGCTATCACTAACGGATATTTTCCGTTTGGAAGATCCTCAGGAAGGCGCGCTTTTAACTTTTCGGACATCCCATTGCGAGCCGCATTTTCTTGGCATGCCTCTACGGCGAGAGGGTCGATATCGACTGCATCGGCGTTACTCGCACCAGATAGAATTGCCGCGATGGCTAATATGCCAGATCCGCTACCATAGTCTAGAATACATTGTTCCGATAGGTCTTGGTCGGCTAACCACGCTAGACACATATTGGTGGTTTCATGGGTGCCGGTTCCAAATGCTAGTCCAGGGTCTAGAATGATATTGCGTTGCGTAGGTTCAACGGGCTCACACCAGCTCGGGCAAACCCACAGATCTGCTCCTACCTTTATCGGTACAAATGAATCTAGCCATACTCGTACCCAATCCTGATCAACCAATTTTTGAATTCGGGTTGGAATTTCTCCGTCAGACTCTGAGCGACACTTTAGGTGAATGAAATCTACGATGGGTGCTAAATCGATATCAGCTGAAAAAAGGGCAGTAATTGTTACTTTATTCCAATTTGGCTTGCCAGGGAAAGCGACTTCATAGAATTCGTCTACGCCAGCGTTCTCACTGGTAATGGACTGTGCTAAAAACATTTCTAGCATGTTCGATAAATCTTCAACTTGCTCTGCGTTAACGACAAAGCTCAATTCTTGCCAGCTCATCTCAGACATCTAGAGGTATGCCTCTATCCATCCGACAATATCTGTTTCATCAATAATTCCAACCGACTGTTCTAGAACTTCGCCATCATTGCGGATTAGTAGGGAGTAGGGCAGAAACCCTTCTTCATTGCCGAGACTTTCCATTAACAGCATGCCGCTGTTCTCAGCGTAATAAATGGGATAGGTGATACCCATTGAATCCAACATGGCTGCGGTCTTGCTAGGGCTGTCAATGGCAACACCAATTACCTGGAAGCCCTTGGAACGAAACTGTTGACGCATTGTTTCGAAAATAGGCATCTCTTTGCGGCAAGGAGTGCACCAGCTAGCCCAAAAGTTGACTAAAGTTACTTTACCCAAGTCACTCCGAATTGATTTGGTCGAGTCACTGCCGGCAATTTGTAGCTTAGCCTGCAGTAAGGACTCTGCTTGTGATACTGGTTCGACGCTTGCGGTATTGATGACTATGCCGGCGACAAAGGCCGCCATGCCAATCATAAAAAGCAGTACTTTGTTTTGTGCGGACATAGTTAATCTAAATAGGTGATTTGGATAGGCTAATTGAATAGATGAAGTAGTCTAATGGGCGAACCTTAACAATGCTGCGAGCGCATTACAAACCCCTTGGCTTTATATTCCATGTGGTGGTTTGTGGTTATTGAACCGATTTTTTGACGAGCTCTA
>CAJQNY010000016.1 GCA_905479805.1 uncultured Arenicella sp. | reverse complement strand
AGAAGATGGTGTTGAAGGATTGGTTCACGTATCCGAAATGGATTGGACTAACAAGAATGTACACCCAAGCAAAATCTGCCAAGTTAATGATGAAGTTGAAGTGATTGTTCTTGAGATCGATCCAGAACGTCGTCGTATCTCTTTAGGCATGAAGCAATGTAAAGCCAATCCATGGGATAGCTTTGCTGCGACTCACAAGAAGGGCGATAAAGTATCTGGTCGAATTAAATCTATCACTGATTTTGGTGTATTCATCGGTCTTGATGGAAATATCGATGGTTTGATTCACTTAAGTGACCTATCTTGGGACGACGAAGGTGACGATGTTATCCGTAACTACTCTAAAGGCGACGAGCTAGAAGCAGTAGTGTTAGCGGTTGATTCGGATCGTGAGCGCATCTCCTTGGGCGTGAAACAAATGTCTGGTGATCCATTCAGTGATTTTGTGGCTGCCAATGGTAAAGGCTCTGTTGTTAATGGTGTTGTTAAGGCCGCTGATGCACGTGGCGTAACTATCACTATCATTGATGGTGTAGAAGGTTATTTACGCGCAGCGGAAATATCGCGTGATCACGTTGAAGATGCTTCTGCTATGTTCAATGTGGGCGATGCAATCGAGACCAAGGTTACGGCCATTGACCGTAAAACACGTCGCATTTCACTTTCAATCAAAGCCCTTGAAGCGCAACACGAAAGTTAAGCAGTTCAAGAGTATGGTAGAAATAGTGATGAAGGCGGAAGCAGCCTGCTTGCTGAAAAGTTGAAAGCTCAATTGAACAAATAGTTCATAGGGGTTTATCGCTTTGTAAGGCGCCGCGTTCTGGAAACAGACGCGGCGTTTTTATTGCCCCTTATTAAAGTGAGTTATCTATAAAATTATAAGCTTAATCAGTGACTTAAGAGAATTATTGTTGGTAATTTCTTGCCTAAGAGCCCGCATATCCTTATAATTATTTTGGTATACAAATTAATGGGTATTAAGGGTAATGATAAACAAACCAACTATTACTAGGTCTGAGCTGATAGAGGCCCTCGTGGATAAGCAGCCTCACTTGGCTCATCGCGACGTTGAGTTAGCCGTTAAAGCAGTATTGGAAAAAATGGCACACTCATTCGAACATGGTGATCGGATAGAAATTCGCGGTTTTGGAAGTTTTTCTTTGCACTACCGGCCGGCACGCGTTGGCAGGAACCCAAAGACAGGTGCATCGGTTGAGGTGGAAGACAAATTTTCTCCACACTTTAAGCCCGGCAAAGAACTTAAAGAGCGAGTAGACGCTATTAATCGTTAGTCAGTTTGTCAGCTTAGTTTTGTTTTAGTGGGTTTTGCGACAGAAAGTTTTGTTAAACATAGTTGTATCAGCCAAGATCACTGCCAGTTAGCGAGAAACCGAATCTAAGCCAGCTACTCAGCTCATTCATATCATTAACTAAAGACTAGTTTCGTAAGAAGGAACTGCATAATTTGATTCTAGTGCTTTAACAAAATGTAACTTAAACTGTTAACGACTGATTATTTGGATAGTTATACTGTTATCGATCTTTGTATCTTTATTTACATATCTGATTCTTAAAAATGAAAAAATTATTTTATCTCATTGTGTTTTTATTCGTAGCGATCCTTGCTGTTACGATAAACTTGAAAAACCCTCAAGTAGTATCCTTTGATTACTACTTTAATATCCATTTCGACGCGCCATTAATATTGGTGTTGACGGCTACTTTCATCATGGGCCTGTTACTTGGCTGGTTGTTGATGTCCGTCTCTGTATTTAGAAATAAACGGCAGGTGGGTAAGGCGAAGCGTGAACTAGCGAAGGTGGAAATGGAAGTGGAAAATTTACGAACGATGCCAATTAGGGATGAGGTGTAAAGCTTTTGAGCTTTTTATCATCAATTAATTGGATATGGCCAGCCATCGCGCTGGCCTTTTCAATTGGTGTTGCCTTAACACAATATTGGTACAAAAGAAGAAACCGCACGAAAGGGCGAGTTAATCAGGAGTACTTTAAAGGACTAAATTTTCTACTAAATGAAGAGCCGGATAAGGCCATTGAAGTATTCATAAAGGCATTAGAGGTCGATAGCGAGACGGTGGAGCTGCATCTTGCCTTGGGCGGCCTATTTAGGCGGAAGGGACAGGTTGATAGAGCAACCAGAATTCACCAAAACCTAATAGCAAGGCCCAGTTTGACTGAAGAGCAGAGGCTTCAAGCGATTTACGAATTAGCCGAGGATTACTATAAAGCAGGTTTATTAGACCGTGCGGAGAACCTATTTCTCGAACTCAAAGATACCGCCACCTATCGGGAAATAGCTCTAAAAGGGCTGAGTCGAATATACCAACAAGAAAAAGAGTGGAAAAATGCTATTGAGGTCACTAAAGCCAGGCGCAATAGGAAGAAAGGCGGCCACACAAAACAAGTATCTCACTATTGGTGTGAGTTGGCTGAGCGGGCTATAGAGGAAAAAGACTTTGAGATTGCGGCAAAGTGCCTGAAAAGCGCGTTAGGGCAAGATCGGGCAGCAGCCCGTGCTGTATTGCTTAAGGGCGAGTTAGATTACCAACAAAAAAATTACCGTAAGGCTTTGCTGCAATGGCAAAGTTTGTCGGTGAGTAGCCCAAAACTAGCAGGCCTGGTGGTTGAAAAGGTAATTGATTGCTTTGGCAAAACAGGAGATGACGCGGGGCTTAAGGTTTACTTACTTGAAGCCATCGCAATTCCTAAGAGTGATGATGCGTTTGAAGTGTGGAGAATGGCCTCGTTTAGAGAGTTTGGTGAATCATCTACGATGCAGCAGATTGTCAATAAGCTGCAAAAAGAAGGGTTGAGCGGCCCAGCGGCACGCTACTTACATCAAAAGGGCAGTGATGGAGAGATTGATCAAAAAATGCAGAGGCAGCTGTTAAATGATTTTCTGGATCGAGCAAAAGATCGGAATATTGAGTATACTTGCGTCGGGTGTGGGTTCGATGTCAAAGCAATGTATTGGCTTTGTCCGAATTGTGGTGAGTGGGATAGCTTCAGTTGAATGCTACGCACGAGTATTGCTGTGCGTCTCTAAAGCTGTTTGAGCTAATATTTTGGGATTGTGAGAGTTCGGAATTGAACAAAGCTAAGCTTGTTCAAGGTGGCGCTCATCGTCAAAAAAATAAATATGCAGGGGAATTGTTCTCCTGCCCAATGGTATCGGATAAGCTGGATTTGTCGTGAGCGAACAAACTAAATACTTACAATTTAAAGGGATAACTAAAAAGGAAGAAATTCTTTTTAAGTCTTTTCTTAATCTGATTAAAAATGAATTGCCCTATCAAGTAGAGGTCTTGAAAGCTGAAAATGGAGATCACGGTGCGGCGAGTATTGTGATACTCGACGAGGCCTATTCTTTTACCGAGGAAGAGCTTAACCTTTCACAATTACCAAGCATTATTGTGGGCGAAGACCATCAGAGCGAAGACAGCGGTTATATTACTCGGCCGGTTCAATGGAGTGAGTTTAAGCAAGAATTATTAGCGTTAAACGTCGATGTGTCGCCTACAGAGGATGAAGCGAAACGAGTTTTGCCAGATCAAGTTGATTTGCTTGTGCCAGAAGAAGACGAGGTCACTGAGGAACAAGAAGAGAGTGCGATTCCGGTTGACGACGGATTTTCTAATGAGGGCGAGTACGAGTACGAAATTGACAAAATGAGTGTTGATTATCACAGTTTCACTAATAGTGAATATGTGAAGGTTGTTGATGACGTCAAGCAATTTAAGAAGGATGATGAAACCAATATAGCCGAGCCCGTTATCCTAGTAACGGATGATGAAAGTAGCTCAGTCAATAGCGTGTTGGTTATAGAAACAAACTCTCTGGATGCATGGGATTTCAGCGAATCTGAGTACAGTATTTCAAAGAACATCACGGAAAAAGAAGAATTGGAATGGGAGTTCCAAGAGTCTGCTGATGAGGAGATCATCTTAGATGAAAGGGCTGGTTTTGAAGTTAAGGCTGATGAACAGTATTGGCTTGAAGATAATGAAATCATCATCGATAACCGTTCTTTTATGTTTATCAAGACCGCTAGGAAAATGGTCTACAGTCATACTGAACCTGGACGCTGGCCGGCAATGCTCCAGCGCAGAGCGCTATCAAAAGTTCCCCTCGAGCCAGATTGGCGGCCTCATTCCGGTCTTGGGGTCTACCCAGTTTCTAGTCTAGTGTGGGTGAATACCCTTATTAATGATACAGATGAACTTGTTGGTGACTTAGAGGAAGATGCTGATTACTTATTAGAAAAATGGCCAAAGTTTGATTTATTAGAACTCGATAACGTCTTGCTGAAGCTTTGCACAATGCTGTTTGTAAGGCCTGAGTCAGTTAATAGTTTGGCCGAAAAATCTGGCTACGGTAAATCGACTATACGTGGGCTTATGAATGCCTGTCATGATGCAGGATTCTTGAAGACCCCGGACGAAATCGATGCTGATAAATTGGCGCCAGCGAGTAACGACGAAGGAATGTTGGGTCGTATTAAGGATGTGTTTAGATAACCCATTGATTAGACTTAAGCGCCAAATTGATTAAACGAAAAATTATTTTATGTTGAAACTCGGAGTTGCCGGTGTCACCGGAAGGATGGGGGGCTCAATTGTTCAAGCTATCATTGACGATGAATTGAATGAGTTGGTTCTCAGTGCGGCGATCCATCGACTGAATAGCGATAAGATAGGACTGGATGTGAGTCAGGCTGTCGATATAGCATCCCGTGTCGACTCTCTAGGAGTTACCATAACTGAGCGCGCTCAAGACTCAATATTTGATGTGTTGATTGACTTTAGCTTGCCTGACTCTTGTTTAGATAATGTTCGCTACTGTGCGGCAAACAATAAAGCCGTGGTAATCGGTGTCACTGGGTTTACTGACAATCAACTACAGGAATTGACGGCTTTGTCAGAGCACACACCAATTGTGCTCGCTCCGAACATGAGTGTTGGGGTTAACTTACTGTTTCATATGCTTAAACAAGCATCGTCTGTGTATGGCGATACTGCCGATATCGAGATTATCGAGACCCATCATAGAGATAAAGTAGATGCGCCATCGGGTACGGCGTTGAAGATAGGAGAAGTAATTGCTAATGCTCAAGGCAAGAGCTTAGATCAATGCGCTGTATTCAATCGCAACGAGCTTCGCGAGCCACGTCATAAAGGTAGTATTGGCTTCGCATCGATACGGGCGGGTGATGTTGTCGGTGAACATACCGTGCTTTTTGCAGCTGAGGATGAGAGGTTAGAAATTACTCACAAAGCGTCCAATAGAATGACCTTTGCTAAGGGTGCTCTGCGTGCGGCTGGTTGGTTGAATGAACAACCAAACGGTCTTTATTCGATGCAGGATGTTTTAGGCCTCAATGAATGAGTATTTACGCGACTCTCAATCTGTTTTTGTCGACTTAGCTGTAAGTTTGGTCTAGTTTGCCATTGCATGCGCGTGCCGTCATCGGCTAAAATACGCCGCAGCCAAAACGGCTAAATATTGGTAATTAATGGCAAGTCTTCAGGTTATTAAACTATGTGCGGTAAAAAACAACTTAGTAATATGTGGCAACACTTTAGTAACGGGTCGCAACACTCTGAATTATTATCGAATTGCCTGTACCGCAGACAAATATCCTTGTGAGGAATAGTCTATTAATGCGTATTTTGAGGTTTATTACTAAATTGAAAATATCCGTTCCGTTATAATTCCCAAAAGGGAGAAGCTTTTAAGCTTCTCCCTTTTTTTAAATAAAATAAGCCCATTCAGCATTAGCTAGTGGACACATATGAAAGTAGATAGAAATCATCGTCACCATAGCTTGAGTCAACCTGAACTGGCTCAATCAAGTTTGTGGATGCAACTTAAAGGTAATAGATAATTGTGAAATATACGGCACTGCTAGCGTTAGAAGACGGCACATTGTTTTGGGGTAAATCTATCGGAGCCGATGGAACCTCAGTCGGTGAGGTTGTTTTTAATACTTCAATGACGGGTTATCAGGAAATTTTGACCGACCCGTCGTATTCACAGCAAATGGTGACCCTGACCTATCCGCATATTGGCAATACTGGTACAAATATTGAGGATTGCGAGTCCACAAAGGTTTACGCAAATGGATTGATTATTCGTGATCTACCCAAGATGGCCAACAACTGGCGCAATACTCAGAATTTAGACGATTATTTGAAGGCAAACGATGTGGTTGCCATTGCCGACATCGATACTCGGCAGCTCACTCGAATTTTGCGTGAGAAAGGCGCTCAAAATGGTTGCTTGGTGACTGGCGAATCGATTGATGAAAAACAAGCAATTGCCGCTGCACAAAGCTTTCCTGGTTTGAAAGGCATGGATCTAGCCAAGGAAGTCACTACCGAACAAGCCTATGAATGGGATCAGACTGAATGGTCTTTGAAAGAGGGGTATTCCACGCAAGAGAAAACTGATTTTAAGGTCGTCGCTTACGATTTTGGAGTGAAACATAATATCTTACGAATATTGGCCAGCCTTGGTTGCCAAGTTATTGTCGTTCCTGCTACCACCAGTGCAGATGACGTGTTGGCGCAAAACCCAGACGGTGTCTTTTTATCAAATGGACCGGGTGACCCTGAGCCTTGTGCCTACGCGATAGAAGCGACGAAGAGTATTATCGATGCCGGTGTCCCATTATTTGGGATCTGCTTGGGCCATCAGATTCTCGCTCTAGCATCGGGAGCCAAGACCGAAAAAATGAAATTTGGGCATCATGGCGCAAACCATCCAGTACAAGACCTTGCAAGTGGCGTGGTAATGATTACCAGCCAGAACCATGGTTTCGCGGTCGAGGAAGCGCAGTTACCAGCGAACCTTGATGTTACTCACCGCTCCTTATTCGATAACACAATCCAAGGAATAAGCCGTAACGATGCGAAAGCATTTTCGTTTCAAGGTCATCCTGAGGCGAGTCCAGGTCCACGAGATGTGGCCCCTCTCTTTAACCATTTTATTGAACTGATGGCACAACATCGGGAGAACGGCTAATGCCAAAACGTACCGACATTGAGAGCGTTCTAATTATTGGCGCAGGTCCCATTATTATCGGGCAGGCATGTGAGTTTGATTATTCAGGGGTGCAAGCTTGCAAGGCTCTGAAGGAAGAAGGCTATCGAGTCATTTTGGTTAATTCAAATCCAGCAACCATTATGACTGATCCTGGGTTTGCGGATGCTACTTACATTGAACCGATTACCTGGCAAACAGTAGAAAAAATCATCGAAATTGAAAAGCCGGATGTGCTTTTGCCAACTATGGGCGGACAAACTGCACTTAACTGTGCGCTTGATCTTGAGCGTGAAGGCGTTCTTGAGAAATACGGTGTGCAGATGATTGGCGCCACCAAAGAGGCAATCGATAAAGCTGAAGATCGTGAGAAATTCAAAGTAGCGATGAACAAAATCGGTTTGGAAACGGTGCGCGGCGATATCGCTCATAGCATGGAGGGCGCCTTTGAGGTATTAGAAAGCCTAGGGCTACCGGTAATCATTCGACCTTCGTTTACCATGGGCGGAACGGGTGGTGGTATTGCTTACAACAAAGAAGAGTTTGTGGAGATTTGCGAGCGCGGTTTAGATGCATCGCCAACTGACGAGCTGTTAATCGAAGAGTGTGTCTTTGGTTGGAAAGAATATGAGATGGAGGTAGTGAGAGATAAAAAGGATAACTGCATCATAATCTGCGCGATTGAAAATTTTGATGCCATGGGTGTTCACACTGGTGATTCGATCACGGTAGCACCAGCGCAAACGCTCACCGATAAAGAATACCAAATCATGCGCGACGCCAGTTTGGCTGTTCTGCGTGAGATCGGTGTTGATACGGGTGGATCAAACGTACAGTTTGCGATTGACCCAGCGACAGGGCGAATGATTATCATCGAGATGAACCCTCGAGTATCACGCTCTTCCGCCTTAGCATCTAAGGCCACGGGCTTTCCAATTGCCAAAGTGGCCGCCAAGTTGGCAATAGGTTACACCTTGGATGAGTTGCGCAATGAAATTACGGGTGGACTGACCCCTGCGTCGTTCGAGCCAAGTATTGATTATGTCGTCACCAAGATACCTAGGTTTGATTTCGTCAAGTTCCCACAGGCCAACGATACACTCACAACTCAGATGAAGTCAGTGGGTGAGGCTATGGCGATTGGTAGAACATTCCAAGAGTCATTGCAAAAAGCCATGCGTAGCTTAGAAATTGGCAGTCATGGTTTTGAACCTCAGCTACCAGATGAGCTTTCTGGCGCAGACCGTAAAGATCGTTTGCGAAGAGCCTTGACGGTCCCTAAAGCCGATAGGCTCTGGTTTATCGGAGATGCTTTTCGTGAAGGCTTAAGTATCGAAGATGTGCATAAGCACACCGGCATAGAGCCGTGGTTTCTGGCCGAGATAGAGGATTTGATTCAAACTGAACAGAAAATATCTGGAAAGTTATTGAACGACTTAGATGAAGATCAGGTCTTCGCGTGGAAGCGTCAGGGCTTTTCTGATGTTCGTTTGTCTGAGTTATTGAATTGTAGTGAAGACGATTTTCGCGCCAAGCGTCACAGCTTAGGTGTTCGGCCTGTCTACAAGCGTGTAGATTCATGTGCCGCTGAATTCTCCACAGCAACGGCTTACTTGTATTCGTGCTATGAGCATGAGTGTGAGGCAGAGCCCGAAAGCGCCAACAAGATCATGGTTCTAGGCGGCGGCCCAAACCGCATTGGTCAGGGTATTGAGTTTGATTACTGTTGTGTTCATGCTTCGATGGCTCTTCGTGAGGAAGGCTATCAAACAATTATGGTTAACTGTAACCCTGAGACTGTCTCAACGGATTACGATACGTCAGATAGACTCTACTTTGAACCATTGACCTTAGAAGATGTCTTGGAGATCGTTCATAAAGAGAGCCCAGAAGGCGTGATTGTGCAATACGGTGGGCAGACCCCGTTAAAGCTTGCACGACCATTGGAAGCTCACGGTACCAAGATTATTGGTACTTCGCCGGAAGCTATTCATAATGCTGAGGACAGAGAGCATTTTCAGAAATTGTTGAACGATTTAGACCTTAAGCAACCGCCCAATAGGATTGCATCCAGCGAAGATCAAGCGCTCGGGTTAGCTGAAGAAGTAGGTTACCCCCTAGTCGTTCGACCCTCTTACGTACTCGGTGGAAGAGGAATGGAGATAGTTCACGATCGTGACTCTTTGCTTAATTACATGCGTGTTGCATTTACTGTGTCAAATGAGTCGCCGGTCCTCTTGGATAGGTTCTTGAATGATGCGATTGAAGTTGATGTTGATGCCATCTGTGATGGTCAGCGTGTAGTCATCGGCGGGATTATGGAACATATCGAAGAAGCCGGTGTACATTCTGGTGACTCGGCCTGCTCCCTTCCTCCATTCAGTTTGTCTGAGGAAGTAAAAGAAGACCTACGTGACCAAACAAAAAGAATGGCATTAGCGCTGAATGTCGTCGGATTGATGAACGTCCAGTTTGCTATTAAAGGAGATGATATCTATGTCCTAGAGGTGAATCCACGTGCGTCACGGACAGTACCGTTTGTATCGAAGGCAACCGCTAGGCCGCTTGCCAAAGTGGCCGCACTTTGCATGGCAGGCAAAACTCTAGACGAATTAGGAATACATGAAGAACTCATTCCTGAATATTATTCCGTTAAAGAAGCGGTGTTCCCATTTGTTAAGTTTCCAGGGGTGGATACCATTCTTGGCCCTGAGATGAAGAGTACCGGTGAGGTCATGGGTGTCGGTGATAGTTTTGGCGAAGCCTACAACAAATCACAGCAAGGCGCAGGATCGATGATTCCGGCTTCAGGTACTGCATTGTTTAGTGTTAGGAATGATGACAAACCAATCGCTACAGAATTAGCGCGCTATTTGTCGCAATCGGGGTTTGAGATTTTTGCGACTGCCGGTACTGCACAAACCTTTAATGAGGCAGGTGTCTTGACCAAGGAAGTGAATAAAGTCAAAGAAGGCCGCCCTCATATCGTGGATATGATTATTGATGGTGACGCTGATTTGGTAATAAATACCACTTCTAATACTGAAAGTTTGGCAGATTCATATACAATACGCCGCGAAGCCTTAATGCGTAAGGTGACATACTTTACGAATATTGCTGCCGCAAGAGCGGCTGGTGAAGCGCACAAGGCACATGGTGTTATGCGTGTGCGGAAATTGCAGGATTTACATTCTGGAATTAACACGGGCTAGATAGACGCAGCGTACAATTAGTAAACCAAACAGAACAATAAAATTAGTCTCAATAGAAAATCATGAATCGAGTATTGTTAACAGCTAAAGGAGCCGCGGCTCTGCAAGCAGAATTGAAAAATTTGAAGAGTGTTGAAAGACCTAAAGTGATTCAAGCGATCGCTGAAGCTCGTTCGCACGGGGATCTTTCCGAAAATGCCGAGTACGATGCGGCAAAAGAACAGCAAGGCTTTATTGAAGGCCGAATCAAAGAGTTGGAAGGCAACCTAGGTGTAGCAGAAGTCATAGACCCATCTAAACTCAATGCGCAAGGAAAGGTTGTATTCGGCGCCTTGGTAAAACTCTATGACGAGCAGGCTGATACCGAAGTAAGTTACCAAATCGTTGGAGATTTGGAAGCTGATATCGCCAAAGGACAGATCTCGTTGAGTTCACCGATTGGCCGTGCCTTGATTGGCAAGTACGAAGGAGATGAGTTTACTTTCGAAGCGCCTAGTGGGGAAAGAGCCTACGAAATATTAGCGGTCAGCTACGACAGTTAGATTTTCACAATGCCAAGAGCTTGGCGTTATTAAAAGTACGCGGCGCTATTTAAATGTACCCGACGTTATTCAAAAGGATTGAAATCGTCGGAAGCTACCAATAACAACGCCCCAAATGACTAAGTCAGATTCCTGCTGTAGTTCAATTTCTGGATAGGCCGCATTTTCAGGTAGCAATTTAATCAATCCACCACGATGAAAGAGACGCTTAACCGTTAGCTCTCCATCAATTGCCGCAATTACAATTTTATTGTGTTGTGCCTTTAAGGACCGGTCCACCACTAGAATGTCGTTGGGTAGAATACCCACATCTTTCATTGATTCACCTTCAACACGCAACATGAATGTCGTGTCGGGGCGCTGCACCATATAGTCATTCAGGTCTAAGGTTTCCTCAATGTGATCCTCGGCGGGTGAGGGTTTGCCGGCAGCGACACTCGAACTGAATAGAGGGATCTCTAACTTAACAACACTTTCACTCATGCCTTTTCTTGCTATGCCGCTAGAAATAGCGTCGCTAGGCAGCTCGGTGACGTCAGGGTAGCGCTTGAGATAG
>CAJQNY010000015.1 GCA_905479805.1 uncultured Arenicella sp. | reverse complement strand
GCTTGTGCGCCTTTGGGTACACTCAGGGTTGCCTTACCCTTTTTGTTCTTGGTGAGCATGTCTTCTAGCTGACAAATAAACCCATAACCCGCATCGCTAAGCATCACAAAGGGTTCGGAATCCACCCCCATCATTACCGACTTAAACACGGCGCCTATCGGCGGCGTGACACTGCTCGTGAGTGGTTCACCCTGCCCTCGCGCGGAAGGAAGCTTATGCGATGGCACCGCGTAAGTACGACCCGTGGAATCCAATGCAACCAACATTTGATTTGATTTACCCTGCGCCGAAGATAAAAAACTATCGCCGGACTTATAATTCAGATCCTTAGGATTGATTTCATGGCCTTTAGCCGCACGCACCCACCCTTGGGCGGAAAGCACCGCGGTAATAGCCTCAGATGGCACAAGCTCGCTGACATCAATCGCTTTAGCAGGCTCGCGCTCGACCAAAGGTGAACGACGTGGATCGCCGAATTCTTCAGCGTCATTCTTCAACTCGGTCTTAACCAACGTCTTCAAACGCGCGTCAGAGTTTAGTAACAGCTCTAGACGTTGACGCTCTTTTTCCAACTCGTCTTGCTCACCACGGATTTTCATTTCTTCGAGCTTTGCCAAGTGGCGTAATTTTAACTCGAGAATGGCTTCGGCTTGGCGCTCTGAAATATCAAACCGTGCCATTAAGGCGGGCTTAGGCTTGTCTTCGCTGCGAATAATTTCGATCACTTCATCGATATTTAAATAGGCTGCTAGCAAGCCGTCTAAAATATGCAAGCGATCACTGATCTTGTCATAGCGATACTGCAAACGACGACGCACTGTACCGATACGGAACTTCAGCCATTCTTTTAGACACTGGCGCAAGTTATAAACATGGGGGCGCCCATCCAAGCCGATCATATTCATATTCACGCGATAACTTTTTTCTAAATCAGTGGTCGCAAATAAATGCCCCATCAAGGCTTCGATATCGACTCGATTTGATCGCGGCACAACGACTAGGCGAATCGGGTTATCCTGATCCGACTCGTCTCTTAGATCGCTCACCATCGGCAGCTTCTTAGCCTGCATTTGCGCCGCGATCTGCTCTAGAACTTTTGAGCCAGACGATTGATAAGGCAGAGCATGAATAATGATATCGCCATCTTCTTTAGAATAGAGTGCACGTTGGCGAACCGAACCATGCCCCGTTTCATACATTTCCAGTAACTGCTCTTGTGGCGTAACAATTTCCGCCTCTGTCGCAAAATCGGGCGCCTTAACAAATTCGCAGAGTTCTTTAACCGTGGCCTTAGGATGGTCCAACAAATGTATACAACCTGCTACGACCTCTCTTATATTGTGGGGTGCAATATCCGTCGCCATGCCCACTGCGATTCCAGAACCCCCGTTTAATAGAATATTAGGTAGCCTAGCCGGCAAGTTAGTCGGTTCGTCAAGGGTGCCGTCAAAGTTGGGTTGCCAATCGGTTGTGCCCTGACCTAATTCTGATAATAAGCTTTGCGCATAAGGGGCCAAGCGTGATTCCGTGTAACGCATCGCGGCAAACGATTTGGGATCATCCGTTGAACCCCAGTTTCCTTGGCCATCCACCAACGGATACCGGTAACTAAATGGCTGCGCCATCAGCACCATTGCTTCATAGCAGGCGCTGTCTCCGTGCGGGTGAAATTTACCGAGCACATCACCCACGGTTCGTGCAGATTTCTTATATTTGGCGGCATTGTGCAGGCCAAGCTCTGACATAGCGTAAACGATTCGTCTCTGTACCGGCTTTAGACCGTCACCAATAAACGGCAAAGCTCGGTCCAAAATTACATACATTGAGTAATTTAAATACGCTTTCTCAGCAAACTCAGCCAGCGGCTGCTGCTCAGTAGTAGGGTCAACTGTTTGATTCATGAAATTAGGTTGTTTTAAGAGAAAATAATGCTAAAGGAGTAGACTACTCAAAGGTGTAATTCGACACAACGATAAATTCAACTATGTGGCAAATTCTGGCAACTCTTTTCACTATCTGCGACAGTTAACCATTAACCTTGCGCAAAATTTATTCTGCTTTTTATGGCAGGCATAAAAATGTTAGCGGTACCGCATATCGATTTACCCTATTAGACTATCAAAAAGAATAAACAAATCTCCTTCCTCGGTGGACATTTTGTGCAGATATTCGAATAATTGTAATTGAAGTAAAACAAAATGAGTTTCACTGTGTACGACTGCAATTAACGATGGTAAGATTCTCCAAACTCATAGGCAATTTAGTTTCGCTTTAAGCGTAACTCGCCAACCAGACATTTGAGAAATCTCAGCAAATGAAAGCTACCGATATCAGCAATCCGGAGTACTTTCACAAAGTAGTCGATTGCCAATACGCTTGTCCCGCTCATACTCCCGTCCCCGAATATATTAGGCTAATTGGCCAGCGCCGCTACAGCGACGCCTATATGGTTAATTGGGAATCCAATGTTTTTCCAGGAATTCTAGGCCGCACCTGCGATCGCCCTTGCGAACCCGCTTGTCGGCGTGGTCGAATAGAGGAAGAACCCGTTGCCATTTGTCGTTTAAAGCGCGTTGCCGCTGATAACAAAGATGATGCCGATGTGGCCGCGCGCATGCCGGCAATTCCCACAGAGAAAAATGGCAAAAAGATTGCCTTGATCGGAGCTGGGCCGGCATCACTAACGGTGGCACGCGATTTAATGCCGCTGGGCTATGAAGTCGATCTTTACGATGAGAATGCCAAAGGCGGCGGCTTTATGCGCAGCCAAATCCCCAGCTTTAGACTACCCGATGGAGTGCTGGATCAAGAAGTTGAATACGTTACCGACATGGGCGTTACCACTATCTACAACCACTTTGTAGAGAGCATGAAAGACATGCTCACCAAAGATTACGACGCGATCTTTGTTGGCACAGGTGCCCCTAAAGGCAAAGACCTGAACATTCCTGGTCGTGATGAGGCCGCTGCCAATATTCATATTGGCATTAATTGGCTAGAGAGCGTGGCTTTCGAACATCGCGAAGAGATTGGCAAAAAAGTTATTATTGTTGGTGGCGGAAACACTGCCATGGACTGCTGCCGTACCGCAAAACGTATCGGCGGCGACGAGGTTACTGTGACAGTACGCAGCACCTATGAAGCCATGAAA
>CAJQNY010000014.1 GCA_905479805.1 uncultured Arenicella sp. | reverse complement strand
CCCTCCATGCGGAGTCGGTGCTGCGTGGTCCACCCACATATTTAGATATGTCTGGGTCTGAGTAAAAATCGATAACATGCTCTGCATCCTCAGCCCTCCACTGCCTTAGCTTTAGGCGTTCAGTTTCTAGCGTTAAAACTTGTTCAGACAAATTTACACATCCCGTGACCCCAAGGGTCACCCGTTCGTTCTATAAAACCGTGGCGTTGATAAAACGCTTCTTTATTTTGCGCTGCGAATAAACCAATGGTCGCGCCTTCGGCCGCATTAGACCGCAGATAATCTTCAAGGTGACACATTAGCTGGTCACCCAAACCTTTACCTTGATGCGATGGTTTAATCATGAAATCTTGTATGTAAAAATACATCGCGCCATCACCGACCAGTCGCGCCAAGCCAACTAGACCGTGATGATCTCGAACAGCAATCAAGTACAGGGAATTATCCAAGGCACTATCAGCAAGGGTGTCGTTTAACCAGGGCCAACCCACGCTTTGGCGCAGCGTATTGAATTCAATAACACTAGGCGACTCTTCTGAAAAATGATATTCACTTGCACTCATGTAACACAACGCACAGCATTCAATGAGCTATCGATCCTAACAGGGAATACCGTCGTATTCCATATGCTGCTTGGCGCTAATGCATGTTTGCGCCGATAGCGGCTAGGCGACTTTTGCCTGACTTGCCGCGCTTGATCGCGCGTAGGCATTTAATACTGCGTTCAAGGTAGCGCCGAGAATGTCGTGGCTTTTACCCACTCCGCACACACGTTGTTGCATGACGCTAATTTGGACATACGCAATGGCTTCTGCCGTTTCGTTTGAACCAAGCGTGTGTTCATTGTAATCGATGATGACAAGCGGATGCCCCGTATGTGATCCCAAGGCCTCGACAAATGCCTCTAGTACACCGCGACCTTCACCTCGAATTGCATGATCTTTACCAGAATCGCTCAAGGTCGCTTGCATAGAGTCAACGCCATCATCTCGGCTTACTTGATAACCCTTAAGCTGAAATTGATTGTCCGATGGAAAGTAGGTACTAAAAAACAGGTCATGTATTTGTTGTGCGTTTACCTCGGCTTCTGTTTTTTCGGCTTCAGCTTGCACCACTGGGCTGAAATCTACCTGCAACCAGCGTGGCATTTTGATGGAATGTTCTTGCTCTAACACATACGCCACTCCGCCTTTTCCTGATTGAGAATTAATACGGATAACTTCTTGGTAGTTGCGGCCTAGGTCTCGTGGATCAATGGGCAAATAGGCCACTTCCCAAAGCTCCCCTTCTTGATAAAGTGCGAGGCATTTATTGATAGCATCTTGGTGACTGCCCGAAAAGGCCGCGAACACCAACTCACCTGCATAGGGGTGACGCGGGTGTACTTTTAACGCCGTGCATTTTTCCACCACATGAATAATTTTATCCATTCTAGAAAAATCTAAGGTTGGATCAACACCTTGGCTATATAGATTCATTGCCATGGTAACAATATCCATATTGCCAGTGCGCTCGCCGTTGCCTAAGAGGGTTCCTTCAACTCGATCTGCACCGGCTAACACGCCTAGTTCTGACGCCGCCACACCACAACCCCGATCATTGTGTGTGTGGAGACTAATGATGACACTGTCCCTTTGATTTACATTCTCGCAAAACCACTCTATTTGATCCGCGTACACATTCGGAGTAGCTACCTCGACGGTTGCGGGTAAATTCAAGATAGCTTTATTCTCAGGCGTAGGCAGCCATACGTCCAACACCGCATTACACACCTCCACCGCGTAATCCATTTCAGTCCCGGTGAAACTCTCTGGCGAATACTGAAATTGCCATGTTGTTTCAGGTTGCTGCTCTGCGCAGGCTTTTACCCAAGTTGCGCCATCTGTCGCAATTCGTTTTATCTCGTCTTTTGATAATTTGAATACTTGCTCACGTTGCACTGTAGAGGTTGAGTTATAAACGTGCATGATCGCGCTTTTTGCTCCTTTAAGAGATTCAAAGCTTCGCTCAATCAACTCTTTTCGTGCTTGAGTAAGAACCTGTATTGTGACATCGCTGGGCACACGGTCTTCTTCAATCAACTTTCTGACAAAATCAAAATCAGGTTGTGAGGCGGCAGGAAAACCAATCTCTATTTGTTTGAAGCCTACTTCCACTAACATCTCAAACATTTCCAGTTTTTGTGCCGGGGTCATTGGGTCAATCAACGCCTGATTGCCATCACGTAAATCTACACTGCACCAAGCAGGAGCCTCGGTGATAACTTTATTTGGCCAGGCGCGATTAGGCCGGTCGACACTGACAAAAGGAGAATACTTGTTGGAATTAAAACGGCTCATGAGAACTTTTATTTATGACTAAGATTAAGGCGATTATAACGCTAGATAATGAGATTTATTAACTAAATAATATAGCCACAAGACACCAATATAGATAATATACCCATTAAAAGACCATATAGTAGATAATATAATCATGTACTTTGGGTTTATTAGAGATATGAATGCGCCTTGATAAAACTGACAAGCTGATACTTAAGGAACTCCAAAAAAATGCTCGTATCAGCAACCTGGAGCTCGCCGATCGCGTAGCGCTATCGCCTACCCCTTGCGCACGCCGCGTCAATCGGCTTGAACAAGCAGGCATCATTATTGCCCATCGAACGCTGCTGGATCCTGAGAAACTAAATTTAAATTTAACCGTGCTGGTCAGCGTCACAATGGACAAACATACGGCTGATCGTTTTGATAAATTTGAAGCCGCGGCGGCAAAGCTTCCCGAAGTGATGGAATGCTATATTGTCACTGGACAAGACTCAGACTTTTTAATTAAGGTTTTGGTCAGGGATATGAGACACTACGAGGAGTTCCTACTGCGCAGGCTCACCAAAATTGAAGGAGTCAGCGGCGTTCATTCTAGCTTTGTTCTGCGGCAGCCTATAGACAAAGCCGAGTTACCTATTTAGTTCGGCATAATAGTCAGCCGAATTTGTTGGATAAATATAATTATTTGGAGACAGACCGTCAAATGAAACTTATAAAGTTAATGCTCATTGCTCTAGTGCTATTAATTGCCGGCTTATGGGTAACTGGCCACAGCTACATATTTACGGCCTTTAACAGAGTGTATCTTCAGGGAAACACAACGGCCAACATTAATGACTATGTTGCTTTTTCGGTAAATAAAATCAATGCATCCCAAGCCCAGCCTTTAATTGAAGCTGATGCCAAAAAGGACCTTGATCCGGAGTTTGTTGCAGAGCTCAAAAAGAACGACACGGTGGCTTTTTTGGTTATGCATAAAGGCAAATTGATCTCAGAGCACTATTTCAAAGACTATAACGACCGGAGTAAGACCAACTCCTTTTCGATGGCAAAAACAGTCGTCACAATGTTACTCGGAATTGCCATTGAAGAAGGTGTGATTGAAAGCTTAGACCAGCCCATCACTGACTTTATGCCGGAATTCAATAATGACTCTAACGCCAAGAACGCAACAGTCGGCCAACTCTCTCTGATGAACTCAGGCTACGAATGGGATGAGCACTATTATTCTCCATTCAGCCCCACGGTCGAATTATTATACGGAGCTGATGTTGAAGAATTCGTATTGGACAGAGAATTCAGTGCCGAACCCGGGTCATTCTGGGAATATTCCAGCGCATCTACTCAGCTATTGGGAATTGTTCTCTTAAGAGCATTAGAAAAAAGCGGCAAGCCTGTCACCCTCGCTCAATACCTGAGTGAAAAACTATGGCAGCCAATGGGGATGAACGACGACGCGCTCTGGCACACGGATGAACAAGGCATAGAGCTCGCCTATTGCTGTCTAAATACCAATGCGCGAAATTACCTTAGGCTTGGAATGCTGATGTTAGCCAATGGAGAATGGGGTGGTGCTCAGCTGATACCTAGCGCTTTTGTACAACAAATGATTCAACCTGGCATGCAGGACTATTACGGTTTATCTACATGGCTGGGCTTAGCTAATGACCCTGCGTTCTATCACTTTAGCGGTCACCTTGGGCAATACATAGTTGTTGCCCCAGAAAAGCAACTAATCATAGTTCGGCTTGGTGAACGACAAGATCCAGAAAGTGACTTCCAAAAAGACACTATCCCTAACTACCTTAAGCAAGCTCTCAAATTGATCGAGTAAGTAAATGCACATCGCAGATAGATTCAGCCCCACTGCAATTTGCTTACGGAATCCGGCCATTTACATAGTTAGAACCTAGCAACCAAATAATCCACGTTGACAGGGCCATAGAACCGTTGAAATATCGGGGTGTGGCTTTTGCATCAACGCAGCAAAATTAGTAGACTCTTTGCATCAACAAATTACGCAATGGCGTAGCTTTGTGCAAACGAACAACTGATTTTTGGTTTGTTCGTATTTTAATAAATAATAAATCGGCGCAATGACGCTGACCGCAAAAGAGCTATTGAGTTTCAATGAACAAGGGCTGTGTACCTTATTTGGGGAAAACCCAATTCGATACAGTACTCTCTAATTAACTCATACTCCCAAAGGAAAGATAATAAATAACAGGTAATCCTATGAATTCTACAACCTCTAATCCATTAAACACGGCATTCTTCGGGCACCCGAAAGGCCTACAGACGCTGTTCTTCACAGAAATGTGGGAGAGAATGAGTTACTACGGTATGCGCGTCTTGCTAGTACTTTACATGACTGCTTCGATGCAAGAAGGCGGGCTTGAAATCACCGTTGCCGCTGCTGCCGCAATTTATGGTTTATACACTGGCTCAGTTTATTTTATGGGTCTTCCCGGAGGTTGGATTGCTGACCGCTTGATTGGTGGCCAGAAAGCTATTTGGTATGGCGGCATCACCATCATGATTGGCCATATCGTATTAGCGATACCCGCTGACAATACATTCTTCATTGGGCTGATACTGGTTGTGCTTGGTACAGGCTTACTTAAGCCGAATATCGGTGCCGTTGTTGGCCAGCTCTACTCAATCGAAGACCAGCGTCGTGACGCTGGTTATGCGATTTATTATATGGGCATCAATCTAGGGTCTTTTATTGGTTACATCGTCTGTGGCTATCTATCTACTGCCTACGGTTGGCATTGGGCTTTTGGTGCAGCCGCGGTCGGCATGGCAATTGGACTTATTCAATATCGCAAAACAATCGGTAACTTAGAAGGTGTTAGCGCTGAACCCACTGCTAGACTTTCAAGTGCTGGAGAGCGTAATAGCCGTTTAGTCATTGGCGCATTTTTGGCTGTCTTAGCACTTGTTACTTGGATGATGATCAGCGGAAGAATGGCCTTCAACCCCGTAGCCATTGCTGAAAGCGTCGCCGTCATTTTTACTTTGGTATTTTTTCTATATTTTGCTTCCATATTTTTCCTTGGGAAATTAAATGATACCGAAAAACGCGGAATGATCGCGCTGCTATTGGTGTGTGTTGCTTCGGCATGTTTCTGGTCAGGCTTTGAACAAGCAGGGTCAACCCTCAACCTTTTCGCACAAGATCATACTGATCGAATGGTCGGTGGTTTTGAAATACCGACCGGATGGTTTGGATCTGCAAACGCATTGTTCATTGTGCTACTAACACCATTCTTTGCAGCGCTATGGATTAATCTAGGGAAGCGCATGGTGACACCTGCCTATGGTATTAAGTGCGCGGTCGGCTTAATGATCATGGCAAGCGGTTTTATCGTTATGTATTACGCAGCTCAAATAGCAGCGACAGGCATGAAAGCGGCACCGTTCTGGTTAATCATGGTGTATTTTCTGCACACCGTCGGCGAGCTTTGCTTAAGTCCGATTGCACTAAGTGCGGTAAGCAAATTATCACCGCAACGTTTTATCGGTCAAATGATGGGCGTATTCGTTCTTACTTATTCCATCGGCAACATCATCGCCGGCCTTCTAGCGGGTAGTTTTGATCCGAACAACGTTTCTGAAATGCCTAGTCTGTATATGCAGATTGCTACTTTTAGCATTGGCATCGGCGCTGTGATTCTATTGCTCGGCATGTTCACCAAGAAATGGGAAAAGGAAGTCGAAGGAGTATAGCCTCATTCGACTTACGCATTTTCAAAAGGACGGCTATTGCCGTCCTTTTGTTTTCATTTGTGACAAATATCATACGTTTTCAAGAGGTATAAAATGAATACGACTATTTTCAATAAAACGACAGGCTGGCGCATTTTGGCGCTGGTTATTTCACTAACCTTATTCGGTACTTCTACTGTCCAGGCAAAGAAATCCAGCAGCAAATCGCCAGATACTGAATCCGCGGCTGAGTTCGTCGAGCGCATTCAAAAAGAAGGCCAAGAGCTCGCAAAGGAAGTTGAAGCGGCGTACTGGGTACGCAACACTTACATTACCAAAGATACCGCTGTACTTGCTGCCAAGGCGGGTGAGCGTTCCTTGGAGTTTGAAAGCAAGTTAGTGAATCAAGCAAAGAAATTCCTTGGCACAGAAATGGATGAGAAAACCGCCCGTGCAATTGAGTTGATGCTGCGTGGCAGCTCAGCCCCCGCACCAGATGACCCAGCAGCACGAGCTGAATTAGCACAGATCTTAACGGACATGGAAGGCCAATATGGCGCTGGTAAGTACTGCGATCAAAAGGGCGAAAATTGCCGAGAACTGCAAGAGCTCGAAACTGTGTTACGTGAGTCTCGAGACTATGATGAATTACTTGATGTGTGGCAAGGTTGGCGTACCATATCACCCGCTTATCGGCAACAATATCAGCGTTTTGTTGAGCTTGGGAATGAAGGATCAAAAACATTTGGGTTTGATAACTTAGGCGATCTTTGGAAGGCTGGCTACGATATGGACACGCAAGAGTTCACGATTGAGGCGCGCCGACTCTGGGATCAGGTTAAGCCTTTCTACGAAGAGTTACATTGCCACGTTCGCGCTAAACTGAGCGAGCAATATGGTGAAGACAAAGTGTCACTCGATGGCCCCATCCCAGCTCACTTATTAGGAAATATGTGGTCTCAAACCTGGGATAACATTTACCCAATTATGGAGCCGTACGAAGGTGTTGCGTCACTTGATGTAACTGCTGCATTAAAAGAACAAGGTTACGACGAATTAAAAATGACGCAGACAGCGGAAGGGTTTTTTACCTCTCTGGGTCTACCTGATTTACCTGATAGCTTTTATGAAAACTCAATGATTAAAAAGCCGGCCGACCGTAATGTGGTTTGTCATGCCAGTGCCTGGGATATTGACAACGGCAATGACCCACGTATCAAACAATGCGTTGAGATCAACGAAGAGCAGCTCGGCACATTACATCATGAACTAGGGCACATCTATTACTACTTGATGTATAAGGAGCAACCCTCGGTTTTCAAAGGCGGCGCACATGACGGCTTCCATGAAGCTATTGGTGACACTATTGTGTTGTCGATGACACCTGGTTATTTGAAAGAAAAAGGCTTAATAGATGAAGTAGTTGAAAGCGAAGAAGCCACTATTAATAAACAAATGAAACTAGCTCTGGAAAAGATTGCCTTTTTACCATTTGGAAAGATGATTGATGAATGGCGTTGGAAGGTATTTTCAGGCGAAATCGGTCCTGAAGAATACAATGAAGGTTGGTGGAAACTTAGAACCGAATACCAAGGTATCGCACCCGGCGTAGAACGGACTGAAGAACATTTTGATGCAGGCGCCAAGTACCATATCCCTGGTAATACACCCTATACGCGCTATTTCCTTTCGTTCATCATGCAGTTTCAATTCCATAAGGCCCTGTGCGACGCAGCAGGCTTTAAAGGACCTCTGCATGAGTGCTCAATCTATGGAAACAAAAAGGCCGGTAAAAAACTGGGCGATATGTTGACCATGGGTCAAAGCAAACCTTGGCCGGATGCAATGGAAGCTATGACTGGGCAGAGAAGTATGGACGCGAGTGCGATTATTGATTATTTCGCTCCGTTGAATGCTTGGCTTAAGAAAGAAAACGAAGGTCGCCAATGCGGCTGGACAAACTAAAACTCTAGCCAGCACAAAACATTCTAGCCCACTTCCATAGTTAGAAGTGGGCTAGAATAGCTATTAGATGAACAATTAATCCAGTATCACTATGACCATACTCTCAGCCGCTCTTCTACTATTCCTAGTCATGGACCCACTCGGCAATATACCGATGTACTTGACGGCATTAAAGAATGTTCCACAAGAACGGCGCACCAAAGTCATAATGCGAGAGCTGCTTATTGCCCTCTTGATCATGATAATTTTTCTTTTTGCGGGTCAACACTTCTTGGATGCGCTGAAAATTTCCGAGCCAGCATTGACCACAACGGGCGGCGTCGTGTTATTTCTAATTGCGATCAAAATGATTTTCCCGCCTGAGCACGGTCATGCCACACCGGCAAACGAGGAAGAACCGTTTATTGTGCCTCTGGCAATTCCATATATCGCAGGACCTTCGACTATCGCCACCTTGATATTGATCATGAACAGCGAGCCTAATCGGTGGATGGAATGGTTGGGTGCATTAATGGGTGCTTGGTTGGTAACAGGTGCGATTTTACTGGCCGCTACACCCTTAGCCAAAATACTGCGCAATCGCGGATTAATCGCAATAGAACGCTTAATGGGCATGATCCTGGTAGCTCTCGCTATCCAGATGCTTATGAACGGCGCGGCGCAGTTTGTGGAAACTTTATAGAAGCTTTACAGAAATATTGTCCTAAAACCAGTAGAAGGCTTATTCTCGGATAACCGTAATTCTAGAAATTTTGTCACCGGTAGTTTCATACACTAGCACAAGCTCTAACACTTCATCTGATCCGTTGCGACCAACGATACTCTCGTGGTCTATCACTTTGTTACCAATCACTATTCGCGTCAATATATCTGAGTGCAACTGCGGTGAGTTTTCGAAAATTTCTCCATACATCTCTTTAGCTTGATCTAAACCAACAACTGATGGCACAGCCTCCCCTAAGGGATATAGTCTAAAGTTTTGGTCGAGGCAAGAAACAAAGCCTTCGGTATCTCTTAGGTTATAAAAATCTAGATTCTGTTGGACTATCTGTTCTGGTGTCATCGGGCCCTCATAGGGTTAGGTTAGATTTTTTTAACTGGATTGGATCCACTGGGGCGAGTGAGTACCAGGTCGCGATGAGGGTCTCAACCAATCATTCGTCGTAACAGAAAACTCAGCTGCGTGTGGCAATGCATGTAGACTGCCAAAATTCGATTGATACGGTTGCAAGCAAGCATTCAAATTGGAATCAACTACATTGCTTTGTTTAGCATCGGCAATATCAACTCTGCCCATTGAGCGCAGCCAATTCGCCGTCTGTAAAAGAGACGCTCTGACCTGCCAACTACCACCTTCAATTGCTCGCCTACGCAGAGCAACTTGCGCTCCGTAGGCCATTAGAAACCCGGTTGCGAAATCTAATATTTGTATGGGAAAAGCTTTAGGTGCACTCAATCCATGCGCCTGTGCTTCAGCAAAATTAAAACCGGTACTGGTTTGTAGAATTGAATCGAAACCTCTTCTTTGCGCCCAAGGCCCTAGATGTCCGTAAGCCGATAGATCAACACACACTATGCCTGGTTTTAGCTCAGCCAAGTTTTGAGCATCAAACCCTTTGCGTTCGAGACCACCGGGTCGATAACCTTGGACAAAAACATCACTGTCAGCCACTAATTCTCGAAGCCGTTGCCGACCATCTTCATAGTCAAGGTTAAGGTGAGCGGACAACTTACCGCGACTTGTCTCCGCGAGATGTTCAATGTTTGGTAGTTCTGGGGAATTAATAAGTAACACATCGGCGCCGTAGGCCGCCAGAGTCTTACCGCAAACCGGGCCTGCTAGTACGCGAGTTAACTCCAGAATTCTAACACCACTTAATGGTTTTGCCGAAGGTTGGATTTCACTAAATGGTTGCGGCTCAGCATCACCAATTTTTTCAATGATTAGCGGTGGTACGTTCGCCATAGCGCGGGCCTGCTCCATTTCATCCCAGTCTTCAAGGCTTCGCAGCATAGAAATAATTGCGCCATTGTCAGCCCCCAAGATCTCTAGTTGCTGCGCGCTTATTTTAAGTACTCTAGCTTCCACTTCTTGCCTATCACAGGCCTCGCCTTGAGGCAGATCTAGTAGGCTTAGAAAGCTGTCTCTATGATGATCAAAGTTTGCATGCACTCTAATATAGCCATCTAGACATTTATAAAGCCCGGAGTATTTTGCCCACACCTGTGGTTCCTTGCCGTCTATGGTGAAATGGGCAGTGCATTCTTGTTCGGCTCGCTGTAAATCTACGGTCACCGATTGCCGCTCACCGCAACGCAAGGTATATATTTGAGAGGCAGCGAGCGCTGCCGCCGCTATGCTTGATTGAGCCGCCTGGCCGATATTGAATGAACTCACCAGTGATGAATGTGTACCGCCTAGATCTAAAGTCTGCAGAGTACTTCCTGGCAGACCTAAATCCAACCAGAGCTTTTGTATATGATTAATCAAGCTGGAAATACCGGCACTGCTAAATTGGGGCAGCTCTAGAGGTGCTCATTCGGGCTCCGCTGTTTTTTTCTCGACCTCATCATCCGGGTCATCACTCCTGATCTGTACAACATATGCGCCCAATAGGCTGGCAAAGAATACGATTGGCAAACCAAATACTAAGCTAAATGCCCATGCGTCTTTTGCTGAGACATCTGCAACTGTGGTGAGCAAAAACAAGCCCATAGGGACTAGTACCGCTATTACCCATTGACGATTATAGGAATAGATAGCGAAGCCTATTAAAAATGCGATTATAAAAAGAAGAGCAAAAGCCATTCTTGTAGTTTACCGCATTCGGCCAAAATTATTTACAATTAGATATGCATGATTGTCTCTCATGGCGGCCGCTGTTAGCATAGCGTTATGGAACATACACAAGCACTTATAACCAACGACGCTGTCGTATTTGGGTTATTACTCGCCATCCTAGCGTTTGTTTTCAAAACATCCTCTAGCGATCACCCCGGTTTAAAGAAGTTTTACAGCTTTGTACCTATGTTATTGCTGTGCTACTTCCTGCCCTCATTATTGAATACGTTTAATATTGTCGATGGCGAAAACTCCAATCTTTACTTTGTAGCATCACGATATTTATTACCGGCGTGTCTAATCTTATTGACGCTAAGTGTTGATTTAAGGGAAATAGCCCGCTTAGGATACAAACCTATACTGATGTTTCTAACAGGTACCGTTGGCGTTATTTTAGGTGGCCCTTTAGCCATCTTGATCGTGTCTATGTTTGATCCTGAATTAGTAGGGGGCGCTGGCCCTGAAGCAGTTTGGCGTGGCATGACCACCGTTGCGGGTAGCTGGATCGGTGGCGGTGCAAACCAAGCGGCCATGTACGAGGTTTTCAAACCTTCGGACAATTTATTTGGCATCATGATCACTGTCGATATTATTGTTGCCGAAGTGTGGATGGCCTTCTTGTTAATCGGTATCGGCAAGAAGGAAAAAATAGACAAATTTTTCAAAGCAGACTCCTCATCGGTGGAACACTTACAAAGGAAAATGGAGGCCTATGGTAAGAGTATTGCTAAAAACCCTACCACCACAGACCTCATGGTAATGCTCGGCATCGCATTTGCTGCTACCGCCTTCTCGCATTACTGTGCTGATATCATTGCGCCCTCTATTCAAGAGAACGCACCTGAGCTCGGGAAATTCAGCCTGACGTCCAAATTCTTTTGGCTGATCGTAATTTCGACCACCATCGGTGTCATATTGTCGTTCACCAAAGCTCGCGCCTATGAGGGCACAGGCGCTTCTAAAATCGGCACAGTATTCATCTTCATCTTGGTCGCCACTATTGGCATGAAAATGGACATACGGGCATTGGGTGATCATCCAGGTCTGTTTATGGTAGGTGGTATTTGGATGTTGATACATATTGTATTGCTTATCGTGGTCGGTTTAATTATTCGTGCACCGTACTTCTTCTTAGCGATGGGAAGTAAAGCCAATATTGGTGGAGCCGCCTCAGCACCAGTGCTGGCAGCAGCCTTCCACCCAGCCCTAGCGCCCGTTGGCGTCTTGCTAGCCGTGCTTGGCTACGTTCTCGGCACCTACGGTGCTTGGTTGTGCGGGATATTGATGCAAACCATTGCGCCATAACGAGTTTGACTACTCAATCCGGTAAACATGATAAAAAGTAATTTCAACAAGAAAAATACTGCCGAAGACGTTACTAACGGTATCGATTTGGCCGGTAAGACCGTCGCCATAACTGGGGTGAATTCTGGTTTAGGTCAGGAAACTATGCGTGTTCTTGAGTCGCGGGGTGCTCACATAATCGGCATGGCCCGCACCTTGGAAAAGGCCGAGTCTGCAGCCAAAGAAAATGGCGGGAACATTACACCTATTGCGTGTGAACTAAGTGACTTTGAGTCTGTGAAGAAATGTAGCGATTCCATTAAAGAACTAAACATTCCGCTTGATGCGCTGATCTGCAATGCAGGCATTATGGCCTTGCCCAAGCTTGAATTACAGAACGGCTTTGAACAGCAATTCAACACCAACCATTTTGGGCACTTCATCTTAACCCACAATTTGATGGAACAAGTTAAACAAGCAGAGCAAGGTCGGGTTGTTATGTTATCGAGCTTGGCCCATAAGATGGCGCCACTAAAAGGCATTAACTTCGACAACCTCGATGGGTCGAAAGGTTATAACGATTGGAAGTTTTACGGCCAAGCCAAACTAGCCAATTTGTTAACCGCTGTCAGCCTGGCAAAACAGTTTGAAGGCAGTAATGCCACTGCGAACGCAGTTCATCCGGGTGTTATCAAAACCAATTTAAGCCGCAGTATGAAAGGTTGGCAAGGCATGCTGATCAATAATCCCGTTTCCAGCCTGCTAGTGAAAATAGCATTAGGTGGGAAATCAATACCTCAGGGTGCATCTACTCAGTGCTATGTAGCCACCGCGGCGGAATTAGCGAATGTGAGCGGTAAGTATTTTTCTGACAATAACGAAGAACGACCCAGCCGTTTAGCTCAGAACCAGGATTTAGCAGACCGTCTTTGGGACTTTTCTTGTGAGACTTTAAAAGAATACCTATAGATGTAGCACAGCGGCTTACCCCGACAGGTTCAAAATACGGGGTTGAATAGTGAACAATAGCGGCTATCTACTATATTAGGTGCATTGGACGGGTTAGCAAATGATACAACCCGTCGAAAAATCGGAAAAATACCACTTAAAACAACGAGGTTCATCGGTGAACAAAAGCACAAACTTATTTAAGAGAATTCTGAAAGGAACTTGGGGCACTATTGACGCAACACGCAAGGTGGCAATCAACCTGCTCTTCCTCGTGATCGCTATTGCGCTATTGGTCATGGCCTTCAGCAACAACGATCCAAAGATTGCCGAAACAACAGCCTTAGTGATCGAGCCTCAGGGACAACTAGTCGAACAGCTCACCGGCAAGTCTTTCGATCAGATGCTTGACGAGGCACGAGGCGTCAATATACCAGAGACATTACTCAAGGATGTCATCGACGCCATCGACAAAGCTAAAGATGACGATCGCATACAGGCGCTTGTTCTGAATCTATCCTCCTTCACTGGAGCGAGATTAACCAAACTTCAGGATTTGGGTGAGGCCATCACCAATTTCAAGACCAGTGGTAAGAAAGTTGTCGCAATTGCGGACTTCTATGCCCAAGATGCCTATTACATAGCGGCTCATGCCGATGAAATTATCACGCACAAGATGGGTGGCATCGTACTCGAGGGTTTCGGCCGCTATCGAATGTACTACAAGGAAGGCCTCGACAAACTAGGGCTTGATGTCCACATTTTCAAAGTTGGAACCTACAAATCGGCAGTAGAGCCATACCTGCGCGATGACATGTCGGAATATGCTCGAGAGTCCAATGAAGAGTGGCTCGGTGATCTCTGGCATGCCTATCTTGACGAGGTCGCAACAGCAAGAGGCACAAAACCCGAAACCTTAAACCAATATGCTCAAGAGTTTCCGCGCCTGATCGCTGAAGCCAATGGTGACAGTACCAAAGCAGCCCTCGATTTTGGTCTTGTTGACAAGGCTCTAACGCGAGTTGAAATGAGGGAGTATCTAATCAGCCTAGTAGGTGAAGATGAAGAGACTCATTCATACAACAGGGTCGCAATGGACGACTATTTGAAAACCATCAAGGACGATCGATTCGGCCGCAAGACTAAGGGCGACAAGATTGGGATTATCGTGGCTCGCGGAACTATTCTCGATGGCACTCAACCGGCTGGAACAATTGGTGGCGACTCTACGGCAGCCCTTATTAGACAAGCACGCAACGACGAATCAGTCAAAGCCATTGTGCTACGAGTCGACTCAGGCGGAGGCAGCGCCTTTGCCTCCGAGGTGATTCGAAGGGAACTAGAGAAAGCTCGCGCCGACGGCAAACCGGTCATCGCCTCAATGGGTAGCGTTGCCGCTTCCGGTGGATTTTGGATTAGCACGTCATCGGATCAGATTATTGCTCACCCCACGACAATCACTGGATCGATCGGAATCTTCGGAATAGTCCCTACCTATCAGCGGCCTCTCGCCGAACACTTGGGTATCCGAGTTGATGGCGTTAGTACCGCCCCTCTCGCAGGTGTTCGCCTAGATCGCGAACTGCCCACCGAGGTTGGTGACATGATCCAGGGGATGATCGAGCAAGGTTACCGAGAATTTTTGCAGCGCGTAGCAGACTCTCGCGGCATGAGTACGGAAGAAGTCAATCAGGTAGCCCAAGGCCGAGTGTGGAGCGGCACAGATGCCTACGAACACGGGCTTGTGGATAAGCTGGGAGATTTCAATGACGCCATCGACGCAGCCGCTGAACTTGCGGGACTTGATGACAGCTATTCAGTTAGTTACATTGAAAAGGAAGTAGAGTTCAAGGATAAAGTACTTAGTCAACTAATGACAAAAGCTATCAATTCCGTTGACCCAAATACATCCAGCGTTTCGACTCTCGACTCGGTGCTACGCCAAGTCAAACGGGCCGCGGCGGATTTTGGAGCCCTCAATGATCCAAACCACGTTTACGTTCTTTCGAATATCGAGACTGATTAGAACGTAATCCAGAATGTTTGATACCCACTGTCCCGTAGAATACTACGGGGCAGTGTTCTAGCGATTACCTAGTCGGGCTAGGCTATTATGGGGTCGCTTGCGGTAGAGGGCGGAAAACCAAACTAAGGATAAGGCAAGCGGCTGAAAATTACCCTTAGCAATCATACGCTAAATGGGTTTCCTTAGTAAATTAGAATGCGTTTAAGGTTAATCGTTATTGGTTAGGTAGCCCCTCGCCGGGGCGGGCATTACTTTGCTTTGCTTGTGCAAAGAAAGTAATCAAAGAATACCCTCAAGGGGCACCTAGACACACCGCAAATGAAGGCCCTTCGGGTTCCCAAAGTTATTTATAAATTTAACAGGGTAGTCGCGAGGACTGTTTGAGCGAATCGAGTTCCGCAGCGCTGTAAAATTTATAAATAACTTTGGCCTTATCATTTCAATGCGGATTTGAAGAGGTTTGTACGGCAGAAAGCCCTTAACGGACATTTCAGAAAATAGAAATCGTGATTTCTATAATTAATGCAATCAAACCCTACTTTAAATCGTCTTAAATTAAGTATGAAGATCTTTTTGTCTTCATACATAATTTAACCATACCCGAGGACTTAATAATGAATGATAAGAAAAAACAGATAGCAGCAGCCAGTATTCTAGCAATAGCATTAGGCTTAACATCAGGCAGTGCGATAGCTGTACCAGATCAACCTGAGAATTGGGAAAAATGTACTGGCATTGCCAAAGCAGGTATGAATGATTGCGGCGCGGTTGATGGTTCTCATGGTTGTGCGGCGCAATCAGAAAAAGACTACGATAAAAATGAATGGGTATACGTACCTGAAGGTACTTGCGAGAAGATAGTCGGTGGCGAAGTTTATAAAGTGAAACCTGCTAAATCGGTAGAAACCAGCTAATAATACCGGCTCTTATAATCTGATATGTCTAAACGATAAAGCATTCAATGTTTACCAAGGAAAATTTGAACAAGCTTTATCGGTATTGCTATGCATTGTGTGATGATCGAACGGATGCGTTCGATTTATTACAAGCAAGTGTGGAAAAATGTTTGAAGCAGCCTCCAAAGGACATAAAGGCGCTTCAAGGTTATGCTTTTAGAACGATACGTAATACTTTTATCGATAGTGTTAGAAGTAAGAAAACACGTGAATCTGAAGAGTTTGATGAAACCGTTCATGTAGCTCTAGACCACGATATACGAAGTTTAGAATCAGTTCTTATTACGCAAACTGAGCTAGAAGTTGCTTGGTCTAAGCTCTTTAAAATTGAGCGAGAAATTCTCTTTTTATGGGCTGTAGAAGGCTACAGTACTAGTGAGGTAGCGAACCTACTCGATAAGCCTAAAAATTCTATCTTATCGATTGTCCATCGTATGCGGGCACGACTAATTAATAATCGAGATACGCAATTAGTGGATAAAAAGAAACTATGAAGCAATCCTTAAAGTCAGCGCTTATTAAAAAATTCAGTAAGATTGAACTTAACGAAAGTCAGCTTACTCAGCTGATAGATACCGATTTAGCAGATGTTGGTCGAAGCTATAACCCAGTTGTAAAACAATTACTTGTCTGCTGTTCTATTGTTTTGATGCTGGTTTTCGGTAACTACTCTTACCAGAGTTATAGTGCGCACAATTTACTAGATTCGATTGCGAATGAAATGGTAAATAATCATTTGAAGCAAAAGCCTTTAGAGGTAAAGAGTGATGACATATCTATTGTTCTGAATTATTTTACTGAGTTGGATTTTAACCCTCTCAGAGTGTCGGGCATCACTGGGGTTAATGGAGATCAATTGCTAGGAGCGCGATATTGCTCCATCAAGGGAGTAACGGCAGCTCAATTTCGAATTCGCAATGCGGACGGAACCTTAGCTTCCTTGTATCAGGGGGTTTTACCTGAGAAACAACTAAACTTAATTCCTAAGCTTAAAAGCGGTGAACAAGGGTCAGTACATAATATAAAAGGAGTAAAAGTTGAAATTTGGCGTAACAAAGGGGTCGTTTTTGTATCTGTTGCCAGCCACGACTAGGTACTCTCTTTTAATGGTATCTACCTAGTAAAAATTTAGAGCCTCACTGTTTATTTTAATCCCCTAGTGTCTAGGTCGAATACTTAATTTGTCTCAAAATTGCCCATAGCGGGCAGTCAATAAATTCTACTAAGACTGATTACTTTGGGGAACTTATTATATGTTGCAGAATTTTGTGCTCATATAAAGGTTAGTAAGTGAAAACACTAATAAAAGAGCCAAGTATGGAGTTTTTAATAGCTTCATTAGAATACAAAATACGGGATACAAAATATCTCGGTATAGTATCACCAGAAATCGCCTCGAAAGCGGCTCATACAACATTCAATTTTAGCAAAAGAATACTTTTGTAACTCTCGCCCCAGAATCGCTAAAAAAGTCTACGAACTAATTGAGAGTAGCCACACTTCCCCATACCGCGAGTAGAGCTAGTTGACGATTTAGACGAGTTCTTGTGTTAGCGTCCTATGCTACCTTTGTCCAATATGGGAGAGCTATGGAATCATCGTAGAATGCAATTTTAGAAAATCAGAGTTAGTTGACCAGATGCGTATCATTTTACTGGGTGGCCCGGGTGCGGGAAAAGGCACCCAAGCTACACACATTACTGAAAGGTTTTGTATCCCTCAAATCTCGACTGGCAATATGCTGAGGGAGGCAGTGAGCTCTCGAACAGAAATAGGTATTGCTGCGAAACAAATCATGGCTGCTGGGGAGTTGGTATCTGATGATATTATTATAGCGTTGGTTAAGGAACGTCTAAGCCAGTCCGATTGCCAAAGCGGTTATCTTCTCGATGGCTTCCCGAGAACGATAGGCCAAGCCGAAGCTCTTCGAAAAAACGGTATTCCAATAGATATTGTGATTGAAATAAAGGTTGCAGATACAGAGATTATTAAACGTCTAAGTGGCCGCCGAGTTCATCCTACTTCCGGAAGAACCTATCACGCAGACTTTAACAAACCCCTGATCGACGGCCAAGATGATGTTACCGGCGAACCGTTAATTCAACGTGACGACGATAAAGAAGAAACCATTATCAACCGATTAAAGGTTTACCATTCTCAAACAAAACCTTTAGTTGAGTACTATTCTGAAGTGAATTTTGGAGGTGATCCTTCTAGCACACCTAAATATATATCGATTGATGGCGTTGGATCGGTAGAAGAGATACAAATGGGTATATTACGTCAATTGACGCGTACAAGTTAAATTTAAAATAGGAGAAAAATAATGGGCTTAGGTGGTATTTCTATTTGGCAGCTTTTAATCGTTCTAGTAATTGTCGCGCTTATTTTTGGTACGAAAAGACTAGGAAGTATCGGTGGCGATTTAGGTGGCGCCATTCGAGGCTTCAAAAATGCGATGACAGATGACGTTAGCGAGGTTAATGAGGCTAACGAGGAAAATGAGGCTAACGAGACAAAAAATGAATAGAAAATCGGCTTTGTTTCGCTACTTTATTCAACATAATCTCGGAAAGCTTATGTGCTTTGAGCGCATAAGTTTTCAGTAAGCTCACCAAGAGTAGTTAACGTTAATGTGGGCTCGACTCCCCAAGGGTCGAAGTGCACGTTCGGGCTTAGTCGAAGTAGCGCGAAAACGAGTCAACACGTTCTCGCGGCGTGCGATAACTATTAACAACGGCCCGCGTATCTTCATAACCTAGGGCAATACCACATAATAATATTGTGTCATCAGCGTAACCTAATTCGGCTTTTATGATTTCTGGATAGTCAGCTAGCGAGGCTTGAGGACAGGTTGCCAAACCCTGATCTACCGCCGCTAACATCAATGATTGCAAGAACATTCCATAATCCATATAGGAGCCCGTCTGCATCACTGAGTCAACGAAAAAAAGCATCATCACAGGTGAATCGAAACTGCGATAATTGGCCGCCCATTGATCCTGTTGCCTCTGTTTATCTTCGCGTTCAATTTCTAACGTTGAATACATCAATAAACCACACTCCTTACGACGATCTTTGTATGGACTCACCCATTGGTCGGGATAGTATGAGTAATCAGCTTTACCAAGATCACCGCCTCTAAAGGCTGCTTCAACCTTAGCCTGAAGGTTTTTCTTTGCCTCCCCTGTAACCACCGCAACTTGCCATGGCTGGGTATTTACGCCAGATGGAGCATGGCTGGCCGCTGACAATATAGTATCTATTTTCTCTCGCTCCACCACTTTATTCAGAAAGGCACGTGTAGACTTGCGTTGCTTAAGGGCATCAATAGTGTTCATCTTCACACACTCCGAGATAGTAAACTAATAGGGTTAACAATTATATTTCGCCAAACGGTCGAAAAGCACAGGGCCTTCCAATTAACAATTGGAAGGCCCTTAGAAAACAAATCAATAATATAACTATCGGCTTGATATCAAATCTTCTACCACAGATGGATCAGCCAAAGTGCTGGTATCGCCTAAGTTTGAATAATCATCTTCGGCAATTTTCCGCAGAATTCGGCGCATTATTTTCCCCGATCTTGTTTTGGGTAACCCTGGCGCCCAATGAATAACATCTGGCGTAGCAACTGGGCCAATTTCAGTTCGCACATGTTTAACCAACTCTGTTTTGAGCTCTTCTGTGTACTCCACACCGGTCATTAACGTGACATACGCGTATATACCCTGCCCTTTGATTTCGTGTGGAAAGCCAACAACTGCAGCCTCAGCAACAGCTTGATGCAATACGAGGGCGCTCTCGACCTCGGCTGTACCCATTCGATGTCCTGATACATTAATAACATCATCAACTCTACCAGTTATCCAATAATAACCATCTTCATCTCGACGACAGCCATCTCCCGTAAAATAGTAACCTGGGTACATCGAAAAGTAAGCGCTATGAAATCGTTCTGGATTGTTATAAATCCCTCGCATCTGACCTGGCCATGAACGCGGTATTGCTAAGTTACCAGATGCTTCACCTTCCAGTAACTTACCTTCGTCATCTAACAATACGGGTTCGACACCAAAAAATGGAAGTGTCGCCGAGCCGGGTTTCGCAGCAATGGCACCTGGTAGTGGCGCGATCATTATCCCGCCTGTTTCAGTTTGCCACCAAGTATCTACGATCGGGCATTTTTCATGACCAACCTTATGGAAATACCACTCCCATGCTTCTGGGTTAATTGGCTCTCCTACTGTACCGAGTACTCGCAAGCTTGCGCGAGAAGTAGTTTCAAGGTACTGGTCACCGGCTCCCATTAACGCTCTTAAGGCCGTTGGCGCTGTGTAAAAAATATTCACCTTATGTTTGTCTATCACCTGCCAAAATCTGCTTGCATCCGGATAGTTTGGAACGCCTTCAAACACCAATGTGGTTGCCCCATTCGCTAGAGGTCCATACGTTAGGTAGGAGTGGCCTGTAATCCAACCCACGTCAGCCGTGCACCAGTACACATCGCCATCCTGGTAATCAAACACATATTTGAAAGTCATCGATGCATACAATAGATAACCTCCAGTCGTATGCAGCACTCCCTTAGGGGTACCGGTAGAGCCTGACGTATAAAGAATAAAGAGTGGGTCTTCTGCGTCCATAGACTCGGGTTCGCAGTTTGGCTGCTGCCTATCAACAATGTCTGAGTACCACACATCCCGCCCTGATACAAAGCCTACATCCCCACCAGTTGCTCTACACACAAGAACTTTCTCGATTGAGGGAGTTTCGAGGCATGCTTCGTCAACATTTGCTTTCAATGGAATTGACTTTGCACCGCGCATACCTTCGTCAGCTGTGACTACTATCTTGCACTTTGAATCATTAATGCGTCCGCGTAGAGCCTCGGGTGAAAACCCGCCGAACACCACTGAGTGGACGGCACCTATACGAGTGCAAGCAAGCATCGAATAAACAGCCTCAGGAATCATCGGCATATAAAGGCAAACGCGATCACCCTTTTCTACACCCATCTCTTTCATGGCATTTGCAAGTTTACAAACACGATCGTGGAGTTGTTGGTAAGTAATCGTCTCACTGTCGTTTGGGTTGTCTCCTTCCCAAATAATAGCAGCCTGATCAGCTCGAGTTGTTAGATGCCGATCAATACAGTTATATGAAACATTCAGCTTGCCACCTTCAAACCAACGAATATCTGCGCTGTGAAAATTTTCACTTGAGACTGTCTGCCACTTCTCAAACCAATCAAGGTTTTCTTCCGCTTGCTCTGCCCAAAATTCATTTGGGTGTGATAGAGATCGTCTATACATCTCATCATATTGAGATCTATTTAGGTGAGTATTCTCTTCGATTGACTCAAAGACTGGGTAATTCAAATTATCAGACATTTGCATTCTCTGCTCTAAGCATGTATCTAAAAGTTTCTAGGAAAGGATGTTTTATACTCACTAAAACCAAGAGGGGTTTCGGCATAGTAATAGGATCCATTTGCCATTAGCGCAACTCGCAAAATTGTACTTTCGTTAGTATTAGCTGGCATTTGGAGGTACCAAGATTGATCTCCAGTATTTGCGGAATTCATCTTCGTCGGCGCATACGTTTTCTCCACTTGCACAATCCCTACTGTAGCGCCTGCTAGTGGATGACTCGATTCAAGTTTCAATGTTTGTATTCCACCGTCATTTTCAACTGTCAATGTAGATGTAAATTCAGCGTTTTTTAGATCGCACTTACCACTCGAATATCGACAATTAGATTGAGCAATTAATTCATAGCTTTGTCCTTTAATTGCCGCTTGAGGTCGTTCTTTTACAAACTGATCAGTCACGTAATAGCCCAACATGGCCAATACGGGGGTAACGATCATCGCTGTAACTATATGCTTATTTTTAAATAATGACATTCTGCTTACTAGCTAAAGAAAGACTCACCCTTCTCTATTGAAAAAGGGTGAGTTAAATAAGTGTAGCCCGCCACCTCAGGAACAAACCACACCAAACTGCTTGGGCACTAATGCGATATAGCCGAGCCTTCCCCATGGGGCGCACGAATGTAATCAACAAGATCTTGCACTTTTTTCGGCGGCTCTGGCGTTAGCTTACACACCACGATTGCTACAATGAAGTTAATCAATGCACCAACCGCTCCGAAAGCATTAGGCTCAATACCTAAGAACCAGTTAGGGCTCATATCACCTAAGAATGATGTGCTCTGTACAAACATAATACCTTTGTGTTGGAACACGTAGAATAGTGTAATACCAATACCTGAAAGCATTCCTGCAACTGCGCCAGACGTGTTCATGCGCTTATAAAAAATACCTAACATGAGTGCTGGAAACAAGGACGACGCTGCTAACCCGAAAGCTAACGCTACCGTCCCAGCGGCAAAGTCTGGAGGGTTAAACCCTAAGTATCCCGCCAGCAACACAGTAAAGGCCATGGCAACACGTGAGGCATTAAGTTCAGATTTTTCTGAAATATCTGGACGTATTATACCTTTCAACAAATCGTGCGATATGGCCGACGAGATAGCCAATAACAAACCTGCCGCGGTTGACAGCGCAGCTGCTAGACCACCCGCAGCTACCAGCGCAATCACCCAGTTAGGTAATTTTGCTATTTCTGGGTTGGCTAGGACTAAGATATCGTTATCAATTTTAACCATCTCGTTAGTAGCTTTGTCAGCGCTGTACTGAATCTTGCCATCACCATTTTTATCCTCAAACTTCAACAAACCGGTAGTCTCCCAGTTTTTAAACCACTGTGGACGCTCATCATAGGCTAGATAATTGCCAGGTGTTGGCTCAATGGTACTCATTAGGTTCAAGCGTGCCATGCCTGCTACCGCTGGTGCAGTTGTGTAAAGAATGGCAATGAAGACTAACGACCAACCCGCAGATCTTCTCGCGTCTTTAACGCTGGGAACGGTAAAGAACCGAATAATTACGTGAGGCAAGCCAGCGGTGCCAATCATCAAAGACATTGTGTACACAAACATATTGAGGGTACTACCCCTCGTCGATGTCGTGTACTCCGCGAACCCGAGTTCGGTCACCACTTGATTTAGTTTATCAAGCACGTAGGTTCCATCAGACAACAAAGTGCTGCCTAAACCTAACTGAGGAATCGGATTGCCAGTTAATGACAATGAGATAAAAATAGCAGGAATCGTGTACGCGAAGATCAACACAACGTATTGTGCAATCTGGGTGTAAGTAATACCCTTCATGCCGCCCAAGACCGCGTAAATAAACACGATGATCATGCCTGCCGTTAAGCCGAACTCATAAGACGTTTCTAGGAAGCGACTGAAGGCAACACCGATTCCTTTCATCTGGCCAATAACATAGGTTACCGACGCCAGAATCAAACAAATCACAGCCACTACTTTCGCCGTATTTGAATAATAACGGTCTCCAATAAATTCAGGCACTGTGAATTTTCCGAACTTGCGTAAATATGGAGCGAGGCACATCGCTAGCAGTACGTAGCCACCTGTCCAACCAAGCAAGAACACTGAGCCACCGTAGCCTTGATAAGAGAAGCCGATTAAACCAGCCATGGAGATAAACGATGCCGCTGACATCCAATCGGCACCAGTGGCCATACCATTGGCTATGGGATGAACACCTCCGCCAGCAACGTAGAACTCTTTAGTTGAACCGGCGCGTGCCCAAATGGCTATTCCGATGTAGAGTGCGAAGGTAAAGCCAACAACAATATATGTTAAGGTTTGGAGTTCCATTATTAGTTACCTCCCCTTGCAAACTCATCATCTAGATCACTCATTTTCTTTGCGTAGTAAAATATTATCACCACGAACATATAGATTGAGCCTTGTTGCGCAACCCAAAAACCCAATGGGTAACCACCCAGATTGATTTGGTTTAAAATATCGACAAACACGATGCCACCTAAAAACGGCACGGTGAACCAAACCACTAAGAGTTTAACAATTAAACTCACATTGGCTTTCCAATAAGCATTAGCTCTGTCTTTCATTGCAACGGTTTCTCCAACTAATTAATAGATATACATCAATATTACTCTTCGTTGAAAGAAATCAGTATAAGACAAAAGTCTTAGAAGCAACTCATCCTTTTGTATTGCAGAAATGTCCTGCTAATGTTTATATCTTAGTATGGCAAAAACTATTCTAATAGCTGATGATCACCCTCTCTTTAGGGAGGCTTTGCGATACATTGTCGAGTCAGTGATATCGTCGGCCAACATACAAGAAGCCATAAACTATAAAGAAGCTAAGAAACTATTAGATAGTGAAAAATTTGATCTGGTTTTCCTTGATCTAAATATGCCAGACTCAAATGGCCTAACCGACTTGGCTCTTTTAAAAAAGGTATACCCTCAAATACCAATGGTCGTAGTGTCTGCACATGAAGAACCACATATTATTAGAGCTTGCATTGATTTTAATGCATCTGGATATATCATAAAATCATCAAGCCCCGCAGAAATCAAGTTAGCCATAACGAAAATTTTAGAAGGAGAAACATACCAACCTGAATCGATAAGCTTACGAAAGGAAGATAGCCAGCAATGCAGTACGATTGCTACTGGTCAAATCGAAAATCTTACACCATCTCAATTAAAAATATTAATAGAGATTGGTAAGGGTAAGCTAAACAAACAAATAGCCTATGATCTTGATATTTCTGAAGCTACAGTCAAAGCACATATTACAAGTGTCTTCAAGAAACTGGGTATTAACAACAGAACACAAGCCGTCTTGTTCATCAAAAATCACGAGGTTTTGGCAACGTCACTTAACCAGCTAGCTTAACGTTGTGTCCGCTTAAGCTCCCCCCTCAATTTTAGTCGTTAAGTATAACAGAATAGATTTTAACGCCGCCGGAGCCACCGGCTTGGATAAATAATGGAAGCCCGCGCTCGTAGCTAGATGCTCCAAGCTTTTATCCTGTTCAGCAGTAACCAATACTCCTTGAATAGATTCATTATTAGTTTGTTTTGTATATTCTTTCGAGAAATTCAAAAAATCCAACCCTGTTTCTTCATCATCCAATCGATAGTCAGCAAGTACGATTTTGAAACCACCTTGTTCAATAGCCTCTACGCCATCGTTATACGTTGAGACGCTTGTTACCGAACAACCCCATCCCTCTACAAGTGTTTGCATTGCATTCAAAACAGCAACATTGTTGTCAATGCAAATGACTTTGAGCCCAATCAATTTTTCAGAAAGTGGTTTGTATATCTGTTTCTCTTTTTTCACAACCTGATCCGGTTGATGTTCTGATAGTGGCACATTGACTGAAAAACAGCTTCCCTGCCCGATCGTTGACTCAACCTCAACCTGGAGATCTAGGAGCTTACTGATGCGCTCAACAATCGATAATCCCAAACCTAAGCCCATCGCGCTCTCGGTTTTTTTGGGCTCTACCTGATAGAACTCATTGAAGATGTTACTCAGATTGGAGGCGTCGATACCGACACCACTATCAAGAATACTGATTCTGGCAATTTCGCCATTACCGGATATATCCTTAACAGTAACTTCAACACGGCCACCATCAGGCGTATAGCGAATCGCATTCGTTACTAGATTTTGTAATACCGATGATAAGAGTTGATGATCTGAGTAAGCTGCCATAGTAGACACATGAGTAACTAATGAAATGCTTTTATCTCTAGCTAAAGCCTCCAACTCCAGAACTAAGTTGGCAATGAACTCTTTTAAATCAAATACCGATAAGTTTGGTCGAATACCACCAGAATCAAACCTTGAGATATCTAATAGTGCTCGAAGTAACTGATTAGCTCTTACCAACGAATCATCTATACTTTCAGCCAAATGAGCTATCTTTGCATTCTCCTCGCTGCCTTCCAATATGCTATGTGCGAAAAGCCTTGCAGCATTAATGGGCTGAAGCAAGTCATGGCTAGCTGCAGCCAAGAAGTGAGTTTTGCTACGCGTCGTCTTTTCCAACTCCTCGGTTAACGCAATTAACTCCTTTGTGCGCTCCGCAACTCTATCTTCAAGTTCCTCGTTCGCCGCATATAGGAGCTCTGACGCGCGCACACTCTCTGTTATGTCCTCATACGTTGTTACGAAACCACCATTGGGCATTGGTTCACCTATCGACTTAATAACAGTATCATTGGCTCGCGTTCTTATATTTTGGTATGGCGATTTTTTGTGTAAAAGCTTTAGCCTCTTACGAATTTCTTGAGTAGGATTTCGCTCGTAAAAATCGCCTCTACGAGCATTAAATTCAAGAACTTCTGATATAGGCTTCCCTACGTAAATAAAATTTTCTGGATACTCAAAAAGGTCGATATAACGCTGATTCCAAATTACTAGATTTAACTCCTCATCTATTACAGAAATCCCATGAGTAATATTCTGCAATGTGGTTTGCAATAAATGTCGATTGAATTGTAAGACAGACGAGGTCTCATCAACTAAGGTGGTTACCTCTTCCAAATATTCATCCTCACCAATAACCACATCCGAAATAACTTTTTGTGCAGAAGCACTACCGATAACCCCTGCAATTGCAGTCTGCACCAATGAAATCAACAACCGATCGACTTGTGTTGCTGTTGAGAGCTCAATGCCACTTTTTGACTCGTATTGACTGAAAACGCTCTGTGTATTCTTAATTCCTATGATTCGCTCAGCGATAATCCGCAGCGCATCAGGATGAACAAGAATCGGTTGATCAGCACCTACTTGTGCAACGCTGGTGCCCATAACGCCGGTATGAAAAAAGCGACTTGCTTGTATTTGCTCTAACATTGATTGTTGGTTGCGAAGTGAAAGCAGCACTAGCAATATTGAATTTACCAAGAGACTCCAAAATACACCATGGGTCAACGGATTATTCAAGTTGTTGCCCAGTAGAGATTCTGGGTGAGACCAAGAATCAGACCAAATCTGGTTAACTGTTTCAGGCGTCAGGAGCGTTGGCAACATCAAGGTATAACCCCATACAAGAAAACCGCCGGCTAACCCCCAAAACACGCCTTTACTATTGGCTCTTTTCCAAAATATAGCGCAAATTACAGCGGGGAAAAATTGCACGACAGCTGCAAAAGAAACTAGCCCAATATTCGCCAGTTGTGCATTTTCGTCCATTAATCTGAAGTAGCCGTAAGAACCTACCATCAGAACCACGATCGCCAAGCGGCGTATCAACAATATGATGGCGTCTAGGTTGTTCCGGTTGAGGATATCCAGTCTCTTGATCCGAATCAGGTTTGGCATAACAAGATCATTGCAGACCATGGTGCTTAAACTAATAACAGCGACAATCACCATGCCAGTTGCGGCCGAAAGACCACCTATAAATGCAAACAATCCGATCCATTGATTTCCTGCGGCCAGGGGTAGAGTCAGAACGTACAAGTCAGCTTTCCCATTCGGCAATAATTCAGTGCCGGCAAACGCAATTGGCATCACAATTAGAGTGGTCAAGAGCAAATAGATCGGCATAACCCACATTGCGGTTTTGAATTGGCTATGACTATTTGCCTCAACGACTGTCATTTGGAATTGCCTTGGCAGCAAGATTATAGCGCCCATGGCCAAAAAGGTTTTCGTGAGGAAACTGGTGAGTGTTGAAGATCCGCCAGTAAGGTTGTAGCTCAAATTGCCTGAAGTAGCTAAGTCACGGAAATTACTATGTGTTGATGCATCCAACAGCAAATGGGAGGCATAAAACCCGACGACTAAAATGGCAACTAGTTTTACAATTGACTCGAAGGATATTGCTAAAACCATTCCACTATGATGCTCGGTTGCATCTAAGTGTCGCGTGCCAAATAAAACCGCAAACAATGCCATGATCGCACCCGTGTAAAATGCGGTATCTACAGAAGTATAGTTTGTTACCAATTCACCACTGACGTTACTCTGTTCACTCAACACCAAAAAGGATAAGGAAACTGCTTTTAGCTGCAAAGCGATATAAGGCAAAGACCCCACAACAGCGATCACTGTAACCAGAACACCAATTTTATAGTT
This sequence comes from uncultured Arenicella sp., assembly GCA_905479805.1. Taxonomy (GTDB): domain Bacteria; phylum Pseudomonadota; class Gammaproteobacteria; order Arenicellales; family Arenicellaceae; genus Arenicella. The sequence goes on along the minus strand of CAJQNY010000014.1, from coordinate 31,677 downwards.
CTTGCCGTATCGGCTGGCAATGAAATCAGAAATTGATGTAATGTTATTCTGCTTGCAGACCATTATTATTCGCCGCATCACGGGGTAGCCGAATAAGAAGACCAAACAGGGTCCCAAGTAGATTGCTATGTAATCAAGCCCGATGACCGACGCAGTACCTACAGCGCCATAGAATGTCCACGACGAGCAATAGACGGCCAGCGATAGCGCATAGATAACATTAGGGTTTAGCTTCGCGATGGATTGAAAGCGCGGGAGATCCCCCAAGTAGGCTATTAAAAAAAGTAAAAGCAGGTAGGCCAACGCGATAAACGCGATGATTTGAATAGAGATCATTTACCGAGTGTACATCTTCTATAGTGGGAATTTTAAATTATGTTTGATTCTCGGTCTAGGTGCAGAAGGTTATCAAATAAAAAGTGGAGTGCGGGTTAACAAAACCCGCACTCCTAATGGCGTCCTCTAAAACTGGAGAAGAAGAAGACAGATAGTAAACTCTCAAAACCCTTTGAAAGTAATCCCCTTAGAAACCGTACTTAGCTGTCAATTGAAGCCGAGTCAGATCCCCATCAACTCCATTTTCGAGTTCCCTCGAAGCACTAATCAGCGCCCCACCAAAGGTCAATGCAGGCGTAGGAGAATAGATAAGGTTGACATTGAAGTTCGAAATTTCTTCAGTATTTGTACTCGCCAACCCGTTTGCTAAGCTAGCTGTGGACAAGGCATATGAGAATGTACTACGTAATTTATCGTTCCAATGATGCCGGTACGCAACGTAGCCACCAGTAACAGAAGTTAAATCGATATTGCCTGCTCCATCTATTCCTCCGTCACGAAACGCATTTAGTCCGATGTACCGACCAAGATTACCAGTAGCAATCGAGTATTTAATGTCGTCCCCATTACCAAGAACTATTTTACCTGCAAAATTTATGCCTACGCCAAACTTGCTTTCATCGACAACACCATCGTCTACTCCAATCTCACGACCGATTGCGGATAGCGCCCAAGAATGGCCACCAGATTTTCCATTGTAACGAGCAACAATATCTGGAATAGAGTTGTCATCAAAATTACTACCCGCTATACCGCTGCCGGCGTCAGCAAGACTAGTAGAAGGGTTTTCCGCTGCAAGCATAAACGACGAACCACCACCGATCTTCTTAGTCCATCTGATTTGGGCTTGACGATTAAATATTGTACCGGATGTCGGGCCAATGAACTCAACCGCTTCAGGCAGAGCGCCGACATTGAAAAATGTACTCCATGTCTGACCGACTAGTAGTGATGAATCATCGCCATAGTCCCAATTCAAATATGCGTGTCGTAGTCGTGAGTTGGTAGAATTTGAAATACGCTCGTCACCGCCACCGCTTAACAAGTCCAACTCTATGTGTGACTTAATCAAACCGGCACTGGTTTGGTTTTTTGTCTTAAAGAATAATCGAGACGTTAACACATCTGAATGAAAATCTGCGCTAGATGGGTTGTCTCCGCCTACAGGAATTAAGCTTGGCACCAAGATATTGGATGCTATTCTTGCCGTCGGAGGTGGTCCGTCCTTGTAGTCATCATACATTGCGTTGACTTTGATAAAACCACCGTAGGTGACTTCTGTACCTTTTGAGGCTGTATATTGAGGTGCATCAGATTTCGATTTTGCTACTTTTACTTCTATAGCTTTAATTTCATTTGCATTCTGTTTCTGTTGCTCTTGAATCATGGCCTTCAGGCTACGGAGTTCTGCCTCCATTTCCTTAACTCGGTCTTCAATCGGACCCGCCATCACGGAAGTTGCAGCAATCATTGCTGATACAGCTCCAACAACCAGCGTGGTTATTTTTCGGTTCATTGGTAATCTCCTCAAATATGTCGTTTGTGAAACTGAAATATCACAGAGAACATCCTTGTTTGGTATTAGCCTTTGGTATATGTACGACTAAAGTCTTATATAAATTCCTTGTCTAACTCTAAAGCCTTCGTAGTGACAATTTACAAAGGCAAGAACTCACTTAGATATGGCACCTGTAGACGGCAGAATGTTGGAAAAGCACAACCGTTTCATTCGACGTCATCATGCTGCAGTTCAGTAACTTAATAGTGGTTGAATAATCCCGGATAATATTAATTACCCGAAAATTCAAATAGCTAGATATTCATGGCGTAATTCATCATTAGTTAGCACGTCCTCTGCGGTACCATCAAAGACTATCTGCCCCATGTCCAAGATTATTGCGCGGTCAGCTAAACGAAGCGCGGCTACGGCATTTTGTTCAACAATAATCGTTGTAATTCCGCGTTTCTTTATGCTGTCTACAATGTTTGCTATCTCTTGTACAATAACCGGAGCTAAACCCTCATAGGGCTCATCCAGCAACAACAACTTAATGTCTCGAGCAAGAGCTCGAGCAACTGCCAGCATCTGTTGCTCGCCACCCGAAAGCGTTGTTCCCATTTGTTTGCGGCGTTCAGCTAAACGAGGGAAGTGTTCGTATATTCTCTCTATAGACCAACCTATCGGTGGATTGATTTGCGCTAATTGCAAGTTTTCTTCGACAGTAAGGCCCTGGATAATTCGCCTATCTTCAGGAACTAATGCAACTCCATTCTGAGCAGCTTCGTGTGACTGCATGTGATGCAATGGTTTGTGGTCCAACCAAATTTCACCACGTGAAACTTCTGGACTGTCAACTCTTGCTATTGAACGTAGAGTAGAAGTTTTACCAGCGCCATTCCGCCCAAGAAGTGCTAGCACCTCACCCTCTCGTATATCGAAACTAACTCCTTGAACAATATAGCTCTCACCATAGTACGAATGCATATCCCAACAGGAAAAGAATGCCGGGCTTGAACCGGTACTTACCACCTTGGAAACCCGGTTTGTTACTTCAACATCTTTCAAAAGAGAATCACTCATTATCTGATTCCCCCAGATAGGCTTCTTTGACTTGCGGGCTATTTTTGATTTCTTCTGGTGTACCTGTAGCAATAATGTGGCCTCGAGCCAAAACGCTAATTCGGTCGGCCAGGCTAAATACTACATGCATGTCATGCTCAATAATAACCTTTGTCATACTCTGCATCTTTTCGCTCTTAAGTAATTCAATTGTACGATTCGTATCGTGACGAGCCATGCCGGCTGTGGGCTCATCTAGCAATAACAAAGTAGGGTGTTGTACTAACCCCATAGCTAACTCAAGACGCCGTTTATCTCCACGAGAAATACTACCAGCATGCTGATCATAATATTGGTCCAATGAAAAATCAGCTAATGTTGACATTGCCTCATCCCGAATTTTATGTTCGAAAATCATGCTTCGAAAGGGGTTGAATTTAAATACTCCATCACGTTTAGCGAGTGCAGGAATCATGACGTTGTCCAGGAGAGACAATTCGGGGAATATTTCGGGCGTTTGAAAAACTCGCACCATACCTGCATGATTAATGTTATGAGGCTCCATTCCAATCATATTCTTTCCATTGAACGTAACAGATCCGCTGTCTGGAGCTAACCTCCCGATACAACAATTGAGTAGCGTCGATTTACCTGCCCCATTGGGCCCGATAATTGCATGGGTTTCACCTTTTTCTATCTGAAGATTGACATCAGATAGCGCATGAAGCCCCCCAAATGTTTTATTAACACCAGTAATATTTAATATATGGGTCATGCTCGCTCCTCCTTTGACTCCTTATTGACCTGTTCTTTGTCAAAGCCAACCAACCTACGAATATAACCTGATACACGTTGCAGCCCTTCAATAATCCCGCCCGGTAAAAATATCACCACCAACATGAAGATGGCCCCTAGAGTAAGGTGCCACCCTTCTCCGACGAATGGAGTGCATATAAAAACCAAAATATTCTGTAGAAACTCAGGCATAAAACTAAATACTTCGATTAACTCCGCTTGATTGAGGGCCGAAAATATATTTTCAAAATACTTGATTACCCCCGCTCCAAGCAACGGACCGACAAGAGTGCCGCTGCCGCCCAAAATCGTCATCAGAACAACTTCACCAGACGCCGTCCACTGCATGCGTTCAGCGCCAGCTAAGGGGTCAATTGACGCAAGAAGGCCGCCAGCGAGACCGGCATACATCCCTGAAATTACAAATGCAGTCAGCAGGTATGGTTTAGTATTAAAACCGGTATATTTCATACGTGTTTGGTTAGATTTAATTGCTTTAAGCTTTAGTCCAAACGGAGAGCGAAAAATCTTAAGTGAAATATAAAAACTCAAAATTAGTATCAAAGCCGCAAAGTAAAAACCGGAATATCCCCCATTGGCTTTCATAAGCATCCCAAAAAGGTTTGTTGAGGGCAATCCATCCTCAACAACCACACCAGCAAGTACATCTAAATATCGTGGGTCCTGTTGTGTCAGCTGTAATCCTGTCTCCCCATTTGTAATTGGTGTTAACACCGAGTACGCCAGACTATATGCCATTTGTGCGAATGCGAGAGTTAATATGGAGAAATAGATTCCCGACCGCCGCAAACTCAGAAAACCAATAATCAGAGCGAAAATGCCCGAAACAATAATGGCTAAAAGTATGGCTGGAATGATATTCATCGAAAGCAATTTAAACGACCATACCGCTGTATACGATCCAACACCTAGGAAGGTGGCATGACCAAAAGACAAGTAGCCAGTGAGTCCAAACAATAGGTTGTAGCCAATTGCAAAAATACCGAATATCGCAAATTTTTGAAGCAAGTCGGGATAGTTTGCACCGATTGGATTCGCCCAAATTGGGGCTGATAAAACAACGATTGAAAACAGAACCATCATGGCTAAGTTATTTTGCATAAGACCTTTCATAACTACTCCTCAAAGACGCCTTCGCGCCCCATCAACCCTCGTGGCCTTACTAGTAGTATAATTACAGCCACTAGATAAATAATAATTTGATCTATTCCAGGTATGATGGCCTTGACCTCATTCATGGAAGCAAACGATTGTAATACACCAAGCAAAAAACCTGCGGCCACCGCTCCCTCGAGCGAACCCATGCCGCCTACCACCACCACGACAAAAGACAAGACTAGAAAATCCATTCCCATATGATAATCTGGAGGTAAGATTGGCGCGTACATAACACCCGCCAAGCCCGCTACTAGCGCCGCTATTGCAAAGACAATAGTAAATCTCTTTTGAACATTAATCCCGAGCAACCCTACCGTTTCACGATCAGCCATCCCAGCTCTAACTACCATTCCAAACGTTGTGTATTTTAGAAATGCAAATACCGCGAAAATAATTACGCCGGAAAAGAACAGATAAATTAGTCTCCACCAAGGATAAACCAGGTTATCACTTAGACCTAAAAAGGAGCCTATTGCTGCGCTTCCAGAAACAACATCTGGTGCTGGAGTTGGTATAGGGTTTGCTCCAAAAAAATGCCTAACCACTTCTTGTATTAGTATTGCTAACCCAAACGTCACTAAAATTTGCTCTGCATGAGATCGTTTATAGAAATGCTTAATGAGACCACGCTCTAGAGCAACACCAATCAAGAGCATCACGGGTATAGCAAATAGAATCGACAATGGAACGGCGTAGTCAATAATCGCCGCTCCCGTATCCCCCCACCATATCTCTAAATAAGGTTGATCTTTGTAAGCATCAAAGAAGGTGATTGATTCATCCTTTACCCTTTTTGAAATGGTAAGTATCTTCTGAAACGTTACTGCACAGAATGCCCCGAGCATGAATAATGCTCCATGAGCAAAGTTGACAACACCCAAAGTTCCAAAGGCTAAGGTCAACCCTAATGCTATCAAGGAATACGCCGCACCTTTGTCAAGCCCGTTGAGTAATTGGATTAAAATTGCATCCATAATTTTTTAACTATCCGACAGTTATTAGAATTGGTATCAAAAACAAAAACACTAAACCCCTACCATCGAAATGACTGGTAAAGGTTTAGTGTGCCTAGCCACAAGATTTAAACTTTATACGGACCCAGGTCCCCACCAAATATACTTGCGTCATATTCAACTTGTGATCGTGGTACTTGTTGTACGATTTCTAGCAAATCAAATTGACTCGTCGGTTTTTGATTTCCGCGAACCACTAAAACATCTTTAAAGCATTGGTGATCTTCAGCACGGTACTCCGTAGGCCCATTACCCATGCCATCAAACTCGAAGCCTTCTAACTGCTTGATGACTTCAGGAGGATAGAAAGTGCCAGCCATTTCGCAAGCATTCGCATACAGTAATGTTTGCACGTAACATGTATGAGCCGCCTGTGAAGGTGGGTTACCGTATTCGGCACCAAATGATTTAACGAACGCCTGAGAACCCTCATCTGTTAACGCCCAGTTCCAAGCAGTAGTGCCTAGAATACCTTTTAGATTTTCACCAGCACCCTGCGCCATGAGGCGGGAGTATAGCGGCACTATGATTTCAAAGGTCTTACCGTTAACTTCTTTATCACGCAGGCCAAACTGAACGGCTTGCGTTAACGAGTTGATCATATCTTTGCCGTAGTGATTGAGTATTAGCGTATCGGCCCCTGAATTAAGAATAGGTGTAATATATTGTGAGAAATCACCGGCACCAACTGGTGTTTTAACGGCAGCCTTGGTTTGCCATCCAAGACCCTCTGTTGTTTCTTTAATTGACTCTTCTTGCGTCCAGCCCCAGGTGTAGTCCGCTGTTAAATGATACGCAACCCGCTCGGTCCCCATTTCTTCTTTAAGTACAGGGCCTAGCGCGGATCCAGACATCTTAGCGTTAAAGAAATGACGGAAACCGTACCGTCGTTTATCTTTTCCTGTTGTGTCGTTAGAATGTGTTAACCCAGCCATGAAGATGGTACCCATCTCCTGACACAATCCTTGAACTGCGATAGCGACACCGGATGACGACCCTCCTGAAATCATTAACGCCCCATCCTTTTCAATCATCCTCTTCGCAGAAGCTCTTGCCGCATCCGATTTGGTTTGCGTATCACCAGTTGTAAAGACAACTTTTTTGCCCAATATGCCGTTACCTTTTAACATGCTTGGCTTCATCGTTTTCATCATGCCGCCATCACCTTCACCATTGAGGTGTTTAACCGCTAATTTGAAAGCTCGAAGCTCATCGGCACCTTCATCAGCATAAGCACCTGATTGAGGCACATTAAAACCCAAGGTCACAGTCGCCCCCTTTGGTGCATTTCGGTATACTTGGTCCGCTGCCGCCCATGAATCTTTTAGGTAGAACATTGGTGACGCTACAGCCAATGCGGCTCCAGCCTTAAGAACGCCACGGCGGGATGGTGAATCGAGATCTGTCTTTTTATCAACCATAATAAATTACTCTCAGTTATATAAAATTAATTATCAAAAATGTGTATACACTGACTTCGTATCCACTCGTTTGCTCACTAACTCTCTAAACTAAAAAGAATTCGCTTGGTGGCGTAAAACCTCTCTGGACAGATAACGTCTAAGAATTCTGGATTCCTAAACACCAATCAGTCTAAGGTAAGGTGAGACTGCAGTGAGCTTAGACTGGAGACGTAATAATCAACAATACGACTATGGTCTATGTACGACTAAAGGATTAGAAGAGAGGTATTGAAATGTATTTGTAAGCAGGAGCAATAGCGTGTCTTCATCATTCGACTATTGTCTAATGGTTAAATTCACCGCTTGATAACATTATTGGAGCAGTCTTTTTATCAATATTTAGCTAGGAATAACTTGTGACATACGTAGAAGAATATGGTCGATGGAAAACGGACCCAGAAGCCTTCTGGAAGGAAAAAGCCCAAGAAGTACATTGGTTTAAATCGCCTAATAATATATGCAAAGAGGACAAAGAGGGATTGACTCATTGGTTTGCTGATGGAGAGCTAAATACTTGCTATCTAGCGCTTGATTATCATGTTGAGAACGGACGGGGTGAGCAGGCTGCCCTCATCTATGACTCACCGGTAACGAATACAAAGAGAACTTACAGTTACAACGAATTGCTAAGTGCAGTTTCCCGTACAGCCGGAATGCTTGAAGGATTAGGGGTTAGAAAAGGTGACACCGTAATAATTTATATGCCAATGATCCCTGAAGCCGCAATGGCAATGCTAGCCTGTGCACGGATAGGTGCAATTCACTCCGTGGTCTTTGGAGGGTTTGCAGCGCCTGAGTTGGCTTCTCGTATTGATGATGCAAAACCCAAGGTCATTCTGAGCGCTTCTTGTGGAATAGAAATAGATAAAATCATTGAATACAAGCCTCTGTTAGACAGCGCAATAAATTTATCCGAACATAAACCTGAAAGTTGCGTCATATTACAACGTGAGCAAGCAACAGCTAATATGTCGGCAGGACGTGACATTGATTGGCATGAGGCCGCATCAAAGGCGCACAAAACTTCGCCAATGAGACTAAGCGGAGAAGATCCCCTTTATATACTTTATACATCAGGTACCACAGGCAAACCCAAAGGAGTCGTGAGAGAAAACGGCGGACATGCAGTTGCAATGAAATATAGCATTTCTGCTATCTACGGATTAAAGCCAGGGGATACGTTTTTAACCGCTTCAGATATTGGATGGGTTGTTGGCCATTCCTATATCGTTTATGCACCACTTCTAGCTGGTTGTACTACTATTTTCTATGAAGGTAAGCCCATCATGACGCCGGATGCGGGGTCTTTCTGGCGACTGATAGAAGACTATAAAGTCAATGCCCTATTCAGCGCACCAACGGCCTTTCGTGCTATTAGAAAAGAGGACCCCCATGGGTTGTTTATAAAGCAATATGACATTCGCAGCTTACGTCAAGTTTTCGCTGCAGGAGAGCGCCTTGACCCGCCTACACAAGAATGGATGAGAAGTAAGATTGGTGTCGATGTAATAGATAATTGGTGGCAGACCGAAACCGGATGGCCAATAGCAGCAAATATGGCAGGAATTGAAAAACTACCGATTAAACTTGGTTCGGCGACAAAACCAATGCCTGGTTTCCATGTGGAAATTCTCGATGATGAAGGGCAACGTGTAGAGAATGGCGTGCAAGGAAACGTTGCTATAAAGCTCCCTCTTCCGCCAGGGTGCCTAACTACTTTATGGAACGACAATGAACGCTTTAAATCGGCTTACCTCTCAGATTATCAGGGCTATTACACGAGTGGTGATGGTGGCTATTTTGATGATGAAGACTACCTGTATGTAATGGGTAGAGTCGACGACGTCATCAATATTGCTGGACATCGATTGTCTACAGGAGATTTTGAAGAAGTACTCGGCAAGCATGAAAGCGTGGCGGAATGTGCCGTTGTAGCTATGGCAGATGAACTAAAAGGAGAAGTACCTATTGGTTTCGTCGTGCTTAGCTCAAAAGGAAGCTACCTAAGCCCAAATAGCCTGCTCGTATTATCAAACGAATTAAGGCAACTGATTCGGGATGAAATAGGAGCAATCGCCTGCTATAAAAGAACATTGATTGTATCGAGATTACCTAAAACCCGTTCGGGTAAAATACTCCGTAAAACAATGAAACAGATTCTGAATAAACAGGAATACGTCGTACCGCCGACTATTGAAGATTTTACTGTTTTAGAGGAAATTCTACATGTCGTATCCGCTGATCGAGAGATAGGCTAAAAGTCTATTTCAGCACCTTACCTGTCACTAGGACACATTGGACATTCATTCGATAGGCTTGGCTAAGCGGTAGAAAGAGTGATTGACATGGTCAGCTTTGGCATTAATATCCCCTGGATTTTGGGGTCGGGCTGCTGCTTTTTGCAACGCGCGCTCATGATTTTTTGTATCGAATAGATTTTAGTCTGTTTGATACAGAAAATAGCCTAACAAACATAAGGCTTTAAGTTTCTAATCTTTAATGGGGTTCAATTAGCACAGGCTTAAAGTGACTTTTCGCACTTCACTGCAAGTGACACCATTACGCGTGTGCTTCCCGAAATTACAAGATGTATCTTGCGTAGTCTTCGTTTTCTGCGAGTTCGTCCAGGTGCAAATTAACGTAATCTTTGTCTATGGTGACCGCGTCGCCTGATCGGTCACTCGCCTCGAAGCTGACGGATTCCAGCAGCCTTTCAAGCATCGTGTGCAAACGACGAGCACCAATATTTTCAGTACTCTCATTCACTTGCCAAGCCAACTCTGCAATTCGTTGAATCCCGTTTTCTGTGAAACTCAAACTTACGTCTTCGGTATTTAGTAATGCGGTGTACTGCTCCGTAAGTGACGCATCAGGTTCAGTCAAAATTCGGGTGAAATCTTCGACAGTTAACGGTGCGAGTTCTACCCGTATTGGCATCCGGCCTTGTAATTCTGGAATCAAATCGGAGGGCTTACTTAATTGGAAAGCGCCCGAACCGATAAATAGTATGTGGTCGGTTTTTACCATTCCGTATTTAGTTGAGATCGTGCTGCCCTCTACTAATGGCAGCAGATCTCTTTGCACACCCTCACGAGACACATCAGCGCTCTTACCGCCCTCTGATCGCCCAATAATCTTATCGATCTCATCGATAAACACAATGCCATTATTCTCTAAGCGAGTAATCGCGTTCAGCTTCAGCTCTTCTTCGTTAACTAATTTTCCTGCCTCTTCTTCGACGAGCAACTTCAACGCATCTTTGATTGGCAGTTTACGGCTTTGGGTTTTCCCTCCCCCCATGTTTTTCATCATCCCCTGCAATTGACTCGTTAACTCTTCCATTCCTTGTGGACCAAATATTTCTACACCCGCAGCCTGTGCCGCGACTTCTACCTCAATTTCTTTGTCATCCAAACTACCTTCTCTTAACTTTTTTCGGAATCGCTGGCGAGCAGCACCATCTGTACTCGAATCAGACTCACTGGTAAAGCCAACATCGCGCGCCGGTGGCAACAGAATATCGAGCACCCTCTCTTCCGCTGCATCTTCAGCTCGCGCTTGAACTTTCTTTACTTCTGTTTCTCGTTGCCCTTTTATCGCAATGTCTGCAAGGTCACGAATAATAGAATCAACCTCTCTACCAACATAACCCACTTCGGTAAATTTTGTCGCCTCAACCTTTAAAAACGGTGCATCTGCCAAGTTGGCCAAACGCCGTGCTATTTCAGTCTTTCCCACTCCAGTAGGCCCAATCATTAATATATTTTTGGGTGTGATCTCTGTTCTTAACTCTGCGTCGGGGACTTGCGTTCTGCGCCAGCGGTTACGCAATGCAATCGCCACGGCCCGTTTAGCATCAGCCTGGCCAATAATATGCTTATCTAGTTCCTGAACTATTTCACGGGGTGTCATCGTGCTCATTATTTACTTCCTTGGTCTGAATTCTCAAACTCTAATTCTTCAATTGTCAGGTTGTGGTTCGTATAGATACAAATATCAGCAGCCACATGAAGCGACTCTTCAACTATGTCTCTAGCGCTCATTTCTGTATTCTTACGCAGCGCACGAGCAGCTGATTCTGCAAATGATCCACCCGAACCAATAGCCATAATTCCGCCTTCTGGTTCAATAACATCGCCATTTCCAGAAATAACATATGACGAATCCTTATCGGCAACACACAACAATGCCTCCAATTTTCGAAGCATCCTATCGGTACGCCATTCTTTTGCCAACTCAACGGCTGCCTTGGTTAGAATTCCTTGGTGTTTGGCTAGTTTTGCGTCGAACAATTCAAATAAAGTGAATGCGTCCGCGGTACTACCAGCAAAGCCAGCAATGACTTCGCCTTTATAAAGACGCCTAACCTTCTTGGCATTGCCCTTCATCACCGTATTCCCAAGTGACACCTGTCCATCGCCACCAATGACTACTTGGCCATTACGGCGGACTGATAAAATTGTCGTACCTCTGAATTCAGGCATTTAAAAAACTCCAAAGTTTGATCCATTTACGAATGTGACGTTTTAGTCAACTAATCAGAAACGCCTAAGCCCAACCAATTAGGCTTAATATTTGGTACTTACTTGATGATTTTCAAGTGGGATTTCTTAGGCTTATCAGCGCCAGTGTTAGCGACATTTCCCTTATTAGACTTTGATGAAGAATCTGGCTTTTTGACCGAGGCAAGCTTATTACTTGGGTCGGTGCCATTGTTGTCTGATTCTTCAAAGAATATTCCTTGTGAATTTTCACGCGCAAAGATAGCGAGAATCGACTGCATTGGTAAGAAGATATCTTCCTCAACTCCGCTAAACCGAGCCGAAAAGCTAAGACACTCGTTATCCATAACATGCAACTGAACGGCACCGGAGCTTATATTGAGGACTATCTGCCCATCAACAACGTGCCCTCGAGGCACTTCAACAGCAAGCGCTTCCGCGTTTACTAAAACCTGAGCGGTAAAACCGTTATCCTCCGCCCATTCAAAAATGGCTCTCAAAAGATACGGCTTGGTAGACCCTATTTCCATTTTCAGTTTTACGAATACTTAGCTTTTACGGATACCGGTTAACTAAAATCCACGTAAGTCACGCTCAGTGTCGCTTAATGCTGCTTGAAAGGCTTCACGCTCAAACAATCTCTCAGAATAATCTTCAACAACTTGAGCTTGTTTCGGTAAAACAATATTTAAAGAAGGAAGGCGCCACAACAATGGTGCCAATATGACATCAACCAAGGTGTAGTCATCACCCATCGCATGGCTTTGTTCTTCGAACAATGGAGAGATTGCGATCAAACCATCTCGCAAGACTTTATGTGCTTCCTTGTTCTTCTTATCTGCTTGAAGCGCTCTAATAGACCCAAACCAATCACGATTCAGGCGCATCAACATAAGACGTTGCTTAGCTCTAGAAACAGGATCGACCGGCATCAATGGTGGATGCGGCAATCGTTCGTCTAAGTACTCGTTGATGATAAACGCGTCATATAGAACGAGATCCCGGTCCACCAATGTTGGAGTTTCATAGTATGGATTGAAGTCAGCAAGTTCCTGACAGGTATCGGAAGGATCGGTGTAAACAACCTCACATTCGATATCTTTCTCTTGCAAAACGATGCGGCAAGCATGGCTCAGCACACAGTCTGTACCAGAGTAAAGCGTCATAATTGAGCGTCTGGTGGCAAGTGTATTCATAGTGTATTCCTGGGTCTTTTCTAAATGATTCGCTTAATAAACAGAAGCGAAAGGGGACAAAAAAGCTACACGAGACCAAGCCTCGTGTAGCTCTATTTAAGGTGGTTTAATTAATGAACGTCTCGCCAATACTCTTTCTTCAAGAGATAACAAAGGCCCATTAAAATGATAAGAAAGGTAAGTACAAATACGCCAATTTTTTGACGTTTCAATTGAGCAGGTTCAGCTAAGTAAGCAAGAAATGACGTTAGATCTGTCATTGCCACATCGAACTCAGCTGGACTCAACTTACCTGGGTGCACCAATTCGAATTTCGCATCACCAACAATGTGATAATCGCCGGCTTGTGCTTCGCCATGGCCGCCGTCTAATTCATGCAACTCTTCGGGTGTTAGCTTCCCTACTAGTTTTTGAACACCCTGCAACTCATACAGTGCATGCGGCATTGCAACATTTTCGAATAGAGAGTTATTCCAGCCACTTGGTGAAGATTCATCTTGGTAGAAACCTCTTAAGTAGGTGTAGACCCAATTCGGCTTACGAACTCTAGACACCAGCGTTAGGTCAGGTGGTGCGACACCAAACCAACGCTTAGCATCTTGCTCAGGCATGGTAGTCGTCATCAAGTCACCCGTCTTCTCGGTAGTGAACATCAGGTTTTCTTGCAACAAGGCCAGCGGAATTTCTAAATCTTCTGCAACACGATTGTAACGCGCATAACTAGCACTATGGCAGGACAGACAATAGTTAATAAATAGCTTTGCGCCGTTCTGCAATGAGCTCTTGTCGGCCATATTCATATGAACCTTGTCTAACACGGCTCCATGACCACCGGCTGCATTTACCGGTAACGTAATCATCAAGCTCAAGAAGGAAGCACTTAGAAGGCTGTAAAAAAATGTTTTCATATTATTCTCCTCTTAGTGCTCATCATAGGTAACACGATCTGGCACTGGCTTAGTTTCACCGATACTGGTAAACCAAGGCATAAGTGCGAAGAACGCAAAATAAATAACCGTACAGATTTGTGCAACCAACGTGCGCATCGGTGTAGGAGAATTCATTCCTAAGTAACCTAATACAAAGAAGGCCACTAAGAAAATTGCCAAGGCAATCTTAAACGGCATGCTTCTATAACGAATCGACAACACAGGAGAGCGATCCAACCAAGGTAAAAGGAAGAAGCAAACTAAGGCAGAGCCCATAAGAATAACGCCCCACGCTTTACCGCTTGAGTTTAAGAAAATAAACACGAATGCCGCAGCGACCAACGCAATTGCAATTTTAATCTTGATGTCGTATTTGGTAAAAACCATCGCTGCGATGCCACCCAGGCCTGAGCCAATGGCAAATACAAACAACAATGACTCCGTACTGGCTCGTAAAATTGAGTAGTACGGTGTGAAATACCAAAGAGGCACAATATCAGGAGGAGTTTGCAAGGAGTTCGCCGGAGCAAAGTTATCCTTCTCTAGAAGAATTCCGCCTAGATCCGGCGCAAAGAAAACAACGCCTAAATAAACGATTAGGAAACCGCATACACCGACTAAGTCCTTAACGACGTAATAAGGATGAAAACCAACGCCATCCAGCGGCTTACCATTCTCATCAACATTTTCAAAAATGTCGATGCCATCTGGATTATTCGATCCGACCTGATGTAACGCCACCAAATGTAAAAAGACCAGAACAATCAAAATGAGTGGTAACAGTATTACGTGGAAAGCAAAGAAACGATTCAACGTAGAGTCAGATATTACAAAATCACCCCGAATCCACTCAGTTAACTCTGGGCCAACAAAGGGAATCACTTCAAATAATGAAATAATTACCTGTGCTCCCCAATAGGACATATTACCCCAAGGCAGCAAATAACCCATAAATGCTTCAGCCATCAGCGCTACGAATATCACGCACCCGATCAACCAAACTAACTCACGGGGCTCACGATGTGACCCGTAGATAACACCACGGAACATATGCAAATACACCACAACGAAGAACGCTGACGCTCCCGTTGAATGAAGATAACGGACCAGCCAACCCCAAGGCACATCACGCATGATGTACTCCACCGAGGCAAACGCTAAAGCCGCGTCGGGCTTGTAGTGCATGGTTAAGAAAATTCCCGTAAGAATTTGAATAACCAACACCAACAATGAAAGCGAACCGAAGAAATACCAAAAATTTAAGTTTTTCGCAGCCCAATACTCGGCTAAATGCTCATTCCAGACCTTAGTTACGGGTAACCGTCGGTCGATCCATTCCATGAACGCATTTGCGCTCACATGATTATCATGTCTATGTATAGCCATTACGCTAGCCTCCCTTCATCTTCGCCAATTTTAATTAGGTCGCCCTCATATTTGTAGGGAGGGATTTCCATGTTGGAAGTTGCAGGTACGTTTTTGTAAACTCGACCAGAGAGGTCAAACTTAGATCCGTGACAAGGGCAGAAAAACCCGCCTTGAGAGTCTTCACCCATTTCTGGATCAGGGCCAAGCGCTAATTTTTCTACTGGCGAACACCCAAGATGCGTACACACACCCAGCATCACCAACAAATTTGGTTTATTCGAATCAGCACGCGCCTGATTTTGCGCATAGCTAGGCTGAAGACTGACTAATGAATCGGGATCAGCAAGATTGGATTCAATTTTTTCCAAACCAGCGATCATATCAGCGCTACGCTTTAGCAGTACAACGGGCTTACCGCGCCATTCTACCTTAATCATTTGACCTTCTTGAATTCTAGAATAGTCATATTCTACCGGCGCACCTGCGTTCTTCGCACGTTCACTCGGGCTCATGCTCAATACAAACGGGGTCACGGCAAAGCCGCCTCCAATCGCACCAAAACCAGCGGTAATGCCGGTCAGAAATCGGCGTCTCTTCTTGTTTTCAATACTCGTGTCACTGGCGTGCTCTTCACTCTCGTGATTGTCAGTCATACGGTCTCCCAGAAATCTAATTGCTTTACATTTGAAATTTATTTGAAAATACAACGCCTCAGATGGACTGAGCTTCTAACTCTGCTAATCATTAATTTCACACAGATTTTGCGTACATATAATGATCAACACAATGATTCGCTGTATCGGGTCGCGATTGTACCAGATGTGTCAAGCCTTGGGTAAACTTCAAGGCTATATTTTGCTTTTTTGCGGCAAGCCTAAACCTTCCCAAGACCCGTATTATAAGGGCTGACCTTCCATGCCTACCCAAGTAAAGCGCGCATTGCTGACAAATGAGCCTGGCCCACTTCTTCTCTACGTTCGGGGTCATTGGCGATTTTCTCTTCCCAAACGATGTGTTGCTCATCTAACTCGTCCAAAAACCGGCTTGGCTTACAGTCGATTGCTTCACCAAAACGAGTGCGTTTATTGGCATAAGACAATGTCAATTCTCTCTGGGCTCGGGTAATACCAACATAGAACAAACGTCGCTCTTCCTCAACCATGTCATCTTCAATGCTTGAGCGGTGTGGCAATATTTCTTCTTCCATGCCAACAATAGAAACATGCGGGAACTCTAGGCCCTTCGCAGCGTGCAGCGTCATTAAACACACGACATTATCATCACTGTCATCGTCATTTTTATCGAGCATACCCATCAAGCTAATAGCACTAACAACATCTACAAGGTCTTTGCCTTCATCTTTATTGGCTATTCCTTGGATCCATTTAAGTAATTCTTCGACATTCCGCCAACGCATATCAGCCTGTTCGGGGCTTGCACTTTGTTTGACTATCCACGACTGATATTCAATGTCATCAAGCAAGTCGTTAATTATCTTACTCGGTGAATCCGTTTTAACTCGATCACAATAACCGCCTAGCCACTGATGGAACTGGCGAATACTGCCTTGCCGACTAGGTTTAAGGTGCTGATGAATCAAACCACTGTCAATGGCGTCGTAAAGACTGCAAGAATTTTCTTTAGCAACCTCCGCAAGGGCTTCAAGCGTGCTAGCCCCGATTCCTCTACGAGGCGTATTGATCGAACGAATAAAGGCATTATCATCTGCTGTGTTAGTAACAAGTCGCAAGTAAGCCATTACGTCTTTAATTTCTGATCGGTCGAAAAACGATAAACCACCACTCAAATAATACGGAATGTGCATCTCACGCAATTTCTTTTCAAGAATTCTTGATTGATGATTGCCCCGATATAGAATTGCATAATCACGATAATTAGATTGATGCTGAAAACGATGATGCATCAAACCGGCTACGACTTTTTCAGCTTCTCGCTCCTCGTTCTCTGCAGCGATAATGGTGATCGGGTCACCAATACCAAGGTCACTCCACAATTTTTTATCAAACGGTCGTGGGTTATTCTGTATAACATGGTTTGCCAGAGCTAGTATTCGCCCCATTGATCGATAGTTTTGCTCAAGCTTAACCAAATTCAATCCTGGGAAGTCAGTCTCCAGCTGGATTAAATTTTCGGGTTTCGCACCACGCCAAGCGTAAATGGATTGATCATCGTCACCCACCGCAGTCAATCCTCTGCCGTCGCTCCCGCCTACCAGAGTTTTGACAAGGTTATATTGCGCAGCATTGGTGTCTTGATATTCGTCGACCAACAGGTATTTGACTTTCTCCTGCCATTTGAGACGGATATTGTCGAACTTTCGCATAACCTGATTGGGTAAATACAAAAGGTCATCTAAATCCACCGCGTTACAAGCCTGCAAATAGCGCTCGTATTCAGCATAGACACGGGCAGCAGCTACCTCAGTCGGATTGGTCATGGCCAATCGTTCAGCTTCAGAGGGCGTAATTAACTCGTTTTTCCAATTTGATATTTGATTTCTAACTCGATCTACCAGTCCATTATCATCTAGATCAGCCTTGAGTAGCTCGCGCACTACAAACAGGGAATCCTGTGGATCAAATATGGAAAACCCGGCCTTACGGCCAGAGGCTTCGATTTCCTGCCTAAGAATAGACATACCCAGACGGTGAAAAGTAGAGATGGTCAAACCTTTAGTTTGATCGCTACCAATCAATTCCGTCACTCGCAACTTCATCTCACGTGCCGCTTTGTTGGTGAAAGTGACTGCGAAAATATTTCGTGGATCCACGGATAATTTATTCAATAACCATGCCACTTTATAGGTGATTACACGAGTTTTGCCACTACCAGCCCCCGCCAGAACCAACATAGGGTTCTCGCAATCTTGCACGGCAAGACGCTGTTCATTATTAAGTTGTTGGAACATTAAACTGATGGAACAGGAACCGACCCAGGGGAGGAAACAAAGACCCAGAGAGTTTACGTTTATGTGGCCTAAAACTAAAGATGATTCTCTATCTTTAGGATAGTTTTCTGCGCAATCATTTCTAAAGGAGGCTATTTTCTAAGCTTTGGGTTTGATCCGATATTCGGCCGATCTAGCATGAGCAGTTAATGCTTCACCTCTAGCAAGTATCGAAGCCGTTTTCCCTAAGGCTTGAGCTCCCGCTTCAGTGACCTGAATAATGCTAGTACGCTTTTGAAAATCTTGCACTCCAAGCGGTGAGCTAAAACGTGCCGTTCCTGACGTTGGCAGCACATGATTAGGCCCTGCGCAGTAATCGCCCAGTGATTCCGCACTATAAGCGCCAATAAATATAGCCCCAGCATTACTAACTTGCTCAGCCAACTCCTGTGCATTGCGAGTAAATATCTCTAGATGTTCCGGAGAAATTTGATCACTTAGCTCAATCAATTGCTGCTGATCCTTAGCCAAAATAATCGCTCCGTGATCATTCAATGCCTGCTTTATTATTTCTTGCCGCTCCATATCAGGAAGTAAGCGATCAATAGACGCTTGCACACTTTCAGCCATATCAGCATCGACGGTCAAAAAAATTGCTTGTGCTAGTTCATCATGTTCAGCCTGGGCAAACAAGTCCATCGCTACCCAATCAGGATCTACCGAGTCATCCGCTATCACCAACACCTCAGACGGGCCGGCGATCATGTCTATGCCCACTTGGCCGTACAATTGTTTTTTAGCTGTTGCGACATACGCATTTCCAGGCCCAGTGATTTTATCCACTGCGGGAATAGTCTCAGTCCCATGGGCTAAGGCAGCAACAGCCTGCGCACCACCAATCTTAAAAAAGCGGTCTACTCCAGCTATTTGCGCAGCGGCTAGAACCAAGTCATTAACTTCGCCGCCCGGACAAGGGCTGACCATAATAATTTCTTCAACACCAGCCACCTTTGCCGGAATTGCATTCATCAAGACTGAAGAGGGGTAAGCAGCCTTGCCGCCAGGCACATAAATACCCACACGTTTTATTGGCGTCACTTTCTGTCCAAGAACAGTTCCATCCGCCTCAGTATAACTCCAGCTCTCTTGAAGCTGGTGTTGGTGATAATCCTTTATCCTATTGGCAGCATGCTCCAAAGCTTCTCGCTGTTCAACGTCCAGGCCTTCAAGCGCGGAGGTCATCTCTTTCGCATCGACCTCTAAATCATCAACACCAACATCATAACCATCAAACTTTTGCGTCAACCTAAGCAGCGCCGCATCACCTTCGGTGCGGATTTCTGAAATAGTTGTTGAGACGAAGCTTTCAATTTGCTGAGTTGATGCATCTAACTTTCGGTTCAATAATTGATCAAAAGCCTCTGAAAATTCAGGGTGTTTACTATTGAGATAACGCATGATTAAAATAGGTCATTGTGAGCACAGCAATAATAGATGCGTTGCTCAATAAAGCCGCCAAAGCAACTCATTTAACTCGGTAAAACAGCAGCGAGCTTGGTTACCAACTCATCAATATCAGCATGTTTAGTACGCATCGACGCCGCATTGCCGATTAGTCGACAAGAAATATTTGCCACTAGATCCTTCTCTACCAAGTTATTGGCGCGCAGCGTACTACCCGTCTCTACCAGGTCAACGATCTCATCCGCCAGTCCTACAAGTGGCGCTAATTCCATAGCCCCATAGAGCTTTATAATTTCGGCTTGCTTGCCCTGTGATTGATAATACTGTCTTGCTGACTTGACGTATTTCGTTGCCACGCGAAGACGCTTAGAACCCGAAGATTCGACTTGATCCGCAGGAACTGCTGTCATAAGTCGACACTTAGAAATATTCAAATCCAAGAGTTCACACAGACCTTCACCGCCATGCTCCAATAAGCCATCCTTACCAACCATACCCATATCGGCTGCACCGAATTGCACATAAGTGGGTACGTCTGTAGCGCGAATCACTACGAATTGAATCTGCGAATGGTTAGTTGCGAAAATTAATTTCCGACTAGTAAACGGATCATCCAACGAACGAATCCCGACATCTTCAAGCAATGGCAGAATCTGCTTCAGAATCCGTCCCTTAGAAAGCGCTAAAGTAATCATTTTGACTCTAACTCACCAAATCACGCAACGACTTGTCTTTGTCCCAGACGTGACCGGGGATACGGCGGATATTCGCACCCAGTTTAGACAATTTTTCTTCAATACTTTCGTAACCACGATCTATGTGGTAAATCCGATCAATTACCGTTGGGTTTTCAGCCATCAAACCCGCTAAAACCAAACTGGCGGAAGCACGTAGGTCAGTGGCCATAACCGGTGCACCACGAAACTTTTGGCGGCCAGTTATAAAAGCGGTATTCCCTTCTAGGTCAATCTGCGCTCCCATTCTCTGCAACTCTTGTACATGCATGAAACGATTTTCAAAGATCGTTTCAACCACTTTACTCGTGCCACTTGCCAGCGCGTTCATCGTCACAAATTGCGCCTGCATATCGGTAGGAAAGGCCGGGTGAGGTGACGTATGTATATTCACCGCCTTGGGCTGATTTCCATGCATATTCAATTCAATGCTGTCGCCATCAAGGGTGATGTCAGCACCCGCTTCGGACAACTTATCCAACACGGCATCGAGATAACTTGCGTCTGTTTTACGGGCTTTAACTCGGCCTCGAGTGACAGCACCGGCAACCAAATAAGTGCCAGTTTCTATTCGGTCAGAAATAACCCTATGCGACGCATCGTGTAGAGAGTCCACCCCTTCTATTATGAGCTCTGTGGATCCAGCACCAGATACCTTTGCGCCCATTGCATTCAGACAATTGGCTAGGTCGACTATTTCTGGTTCACGCGCTGCATTTTCTATCACAGTAGTGCCCTGCGCTAGCGTGGCTGCCATCATCAAATTTTCAGTACCGGTTACTGACACCATATCCATAAAGATACGTGCACCCTGTAAGCGGTCTGCTTTGGCTTTGATATAACCATCCTCAATGACCACTTCTGCGCCCATTGCTTGCAGCCCTTTGATATGCAAATTCACTGGCCGTGAACCGATAGCGCATCCACCAGGCAATGAAACCTCTGCCTCGCCCATGCGCGCCAACAAAGGGCCCAACACAAGAATTGAGGCACGCATAGTTTTAACAAGATCGTACGGCGCGCGGATTTGATTCAAGCCCGACGCATCTGCGGCAATATTCATCCGTTCGTCTATTTCCATCTCCACACCCAAGAAACCTAACAAGCTCATGGTCGTAGTGATATCTTGAAGGTGCGGCACGTTGCTCAAGGTCAATTTCCCATCGACTAACAATGACGAAATCAAAATCGGAAGCGCCGCATTCTTCGCTCCAGAAATTACCACTTCGCCATCAAGCGGGCCGGCCCCGGTGACTATTAATTTATCCACGCACGTTTTCCTAATCTAAAAGTATTGCAGCAAATGTTTGTTAGGATGCTTGATCGCTAACCGTCTGTTTCAACTCTCCAGACTCATACATTTCTGTCATGATATCTGAGCCACCCAAAAATTCTCCCTTCACGTAAAGCTGAGGAATGGTTGGCCAATTTGAATAAACCTTAATGCCTTCTCGAACAGCGTCATTGCTCAATACGTCTACTGTTACAAAGTCGGCTTTTAAGGTTTGCAGGATTTGTATGGCTTTACCAGAAAATCCGCACTGCGGGAAGTTCGCATTGCCTTTCATGAAAAGCACAATATCATTGTCGGTAACAGTCTGTTTGATCTGCTCTTGCATATCCGGCTGCTCTTGCGCTTCAGCGCTGCTTGTATCTGTATCGCTCATGGTCGTTCTCATTTTGTTGAATATTTCTAAAGGTTTCTTACCAGCATCGTAATAGCATTGCTATTTTTCACGCGGCCAGAAAATAGTTACAACCCACCCAATTTTAGGCAGCTTGATGCTCTTCGGGAGTCAATGTCTTCATCGACAGAGCGTGGACTTCGGCTTTCATTTTGTCACCAAGCGCCGCATAGACCAATTGGTGGCGGGCTATTCGCGACTTACCTGTAAATTCTTCAGCAATGATTACCGCTTCAAAATGATGCCCATCGCCCTCGACATTTACGTCAGCTCCTTCAAAGCCAGATTCTATCCAAATTTTTAATTGTTCGGGGGTTACCATTACGAATACCACATTGTTGAAAAAAATTGTCCCACTAAGCGCGCTAGAATACCCGAAACACCTTGCAACAGCTAGCTTTCAGGCGAATTATGAAAATAGATTAACTCATCCCTCAATTACGCATCGCGCAATTTATAACCACTGCGAAACAATGTAATACAAATGACAGTCAAGACTAATGCAGCGACCAACATCACCGCTAAGCTAATCATAATTGGCTGGTCTGATTGACCAAAAAATCCATATCGAAACCCATCAATCATATAGAAAAACGGATTGTACTTTGAAATCTCAGACCAGATCGGCGGCAATGAACTAATTGAATAGAAAACACCGCTCAAAAAAGTAAGCGGCATGATAATAAAGCTTTGAAAAGCGGCGATTTGGTCAAATTTTTCGGCCCAAATACCGGCGATCATCCCGAGCGCTCCCATGATATAACTCCCCAGAATTGCGAACGCCAACACAATGAAAATATTATCAATGGGTACTTTTACATAGAATACAGCCAACAGAAAGACACCCATTCCCACCGCTAAGCCGCGCATGATTGCCGCTCCTACATACGCTAAGAAAAACTCTACCTCTGAGAACGGTGGCAACATGATAAAGATCAAGCTACCCATTACCTTGGATTGAATCAGGCTCGACGAGGTGTTGGCAAATGAGTTTTGGATTACCGTCATCATGAGTAAGCCTGGGATCAAAAAAGAGGTGTAGCTAACGCCTTCAAACACTTCCACACGACCTTCTAGTACATGACCAAAAACGAGAAGATAGAGCAATGCAGTCACGACCGGCGCAATCACTGTTTGCAGCCACACTTTCATGAAACGCGATATCTCTTTACGAAACAAGGTGTAACAAGCTATCCAATTCATTCTAAGAACCCCCTTGCTTTGCTGTCATGCGCAGAAATACGTCCTGTAAGCTATCGTTCACCACGGAAACATAATCGATTTGGATTGATGCGGCACGCAACCTATCTAGTATTTCCATGATCGAATCATTTTCTCTGTGGAAACTAAGCTCCAAATCTTTTGCTTCACATCGAACAACCTTACCTTGAAGTTCAAGAGGGACGGTCTCTATATCGCGTGTCGCTCTGATAAGCAACTTACTGCCAAGCCCCAAATCAAGTAGATCTTGTTTGGTTTCAAGTGCGATTATTTCACCGCTATCAATAATGGCGATTCGATCACACAGCTCTTCGGCCTCCTCCAGATAGTGTGTGGTCAGGACAATGGTGTGGCCTTCAGCGTGTAAGCGCCGAATAAACCGCCACATTGATTGACGCAAATCGACATCCACACCCGCAGTCGGTTCATCCAGAACTATCACCGGCGGACGGTGAACCAACGCTTGCGCAATTAATACTCGCCGCTTCATACCACCTGATAGGCGTCGCATATTGGTATCGGCCTTATCAGCCAGATTGAGCTGATCGAGCAATTCATCAATCCATTTATCATTGTTACGAATCCCAAAATAACCTGACTGAAACTGTAAGGTTTCACGCACAGTAAAGAAGGGGTCCATGACCAACTCCTGCGGCACAACACCTAGGTTTTGGCGGGCGGCTCTAAAATCCGATCGGACATCATTGCCTAAGATGGACAACTTTCCAGAATCAACTCGTAGCAAACCTGCTATTGCATTAATTAACGTAGACTTACCCGCTCCATTCGGGCCTAGCAATCCGAAAAATTCACCTTGGTGAATACCGAAACTCACATCATTGAGCGCTTGAAGTGAGCCGAATCGCTTACTTACTCCGTCTACCGTTATTGCATCAAGGGTTGGATCTAACACTAGTACGCCTATTTAGATCTCTATTCCTAAACCGTAAGGATTGAGTATCTATGTGTGATGGTTATATTGTTGAAGCACTTTTCCTTATAACATACGAGGAATCACCCAAGTCAATACTCGGTAGTGAAAACACTAGCGGTGCTGCATCGGCAATAGCGCGTTAAAATAGACGCGCTAAGAAAGACGCGTCAAGAAAACTGCGGCTAATAGTAAATTCTATCACGACATGCAGTCGCAACAAGCTAATACGTTGAGGTACCTGCTATTTACACTAAAACTAAATATGGCTACTTTGCGTTCTTTTTGCGCAACTCGGCTATCAAGCCATCAACACCCTTTTTATTAACTATCTCACCAAAGGTAGCCCGGTAGGTCGCTACAAAATTGATTCCAGCCACTTCCATGTTATACGCCCGCCATTGCGTATCGCGACGGTTACTCATATACAGATTGATTGGGTACGCCTGGCCGTCACTCGCTACAAGCGTTGCTTTAACAGTTACTTTGTCGGCGCCCGGTTTAAGTACAACTGGCGCATAAGTTACGCTTTCTCTCCCCGTATACTCCAACAATGCTGAAGCATAACTGCGCATCAAAAAAGTTTTAAACTCGTTCGCAAAAGCCTTTTGTTGTGCTGGCGTAGATGATTTAGCGGCATTCTTACCCAATATCAGTTTCGCCATTCGATCTACATGCAAGGATGGCACCAAGACGCTCTCAACCATGGCGTAGAGTTTATTACTATCAGCCCGGTAAGTAGCTCGGTTTGTTTGGATATTTTGAACTATTTGATCAACGGTATTCTTAACCACCACATCAGGTGCCACCATTGCATGCGACACATTTAAGAACAATATCGACGCCAAAAACGCGAAAACAGTTAAGGATTTAAATTTTGAGATTTTCAACATCATTGGTCTCCAAGGACACGCTAAGTTTGTTTAACAATTCTATCAGTCTGTATTTTATCGAATGCGAGCTTAACGGAAGCTTAACCTTAAATATTAATGGCTAGGGCTTCGCAGCCCCTACAAGAGTTCACCGCCAGCATGAATCATGCATATCGATCTATAAGTAATAGACCGGAAAGCAGGCTCTACGCTTTCTTAGTCACTTTTTTACTAACTTTTTTGGCTGTTTTTTTAGCTACCGCTTTTGCAGCAGGTACTGCCTGGGTGTTTTTTGCCACTTGCTCCATATTTTCATTCAACTTGAATAACAAGATAACTAGCTCGGCGCCAACACGAGCTAAGATAGCGCCAGTTGCAATAAACGCGATGCCTTCTATAAAGCTCGCGAACCCGCCAGCAAACATATAACCCAGACCTGTCCACACTACCGCTAGCAGACACAACCAGTACGCCAAACGAATTAAGCTGGGCGTGAGCATCTCATTAAAGAATAAGACCTTTTGGGCCATTGGCTCATTTAGAAATTCATTGATTTTGTCTACCATAATAGTTCCTTGAGAGTTTTCTGAGATTTATATTGAAATTAATACATGCTGTCATTATTTCTATTATAAACCCCTCTAACACTCCTGAGACAATTGTTTACATAATGTTTGGCAATTTTAATGAACTTTACGCGGTCTTACTTGATTCCACATTTAATACGTGGCTTTATCGAATGAATACTTTATAGTTGCAATCTGAGGACTAAACCAAGACACTAAGCGGCCTGCGCAAATATTGTAGCGTCTCTTCTACAGCTACTGCGACTTTATCTGAGAATCAAACTATGCTTCTAGCCATTGGCCTAATAATTGCAGGCTTTTTCCTCCTAATGTGGAGCGCTGACCTGCTTGTGGATAACGCGACGGAACTCGCTAGCCAATTAGGTATTTCTACTTTCTTGATTGGCATTGTGGTGGTGGGTTTTGGCACCTCTGCACCTGAAATGTTTGTTTCTGCAGTATCGGCCTTACAAAATAAAGGTAACTTAGCGCTGGGCAACGCCCTAGGGTCAAATATTACCAATATTGGATTGGTTCTTGGCAGCGCCGCCTTGTTACGCGCCTTACCCGTTACTAAGACTACCGCACGCATCGATATTCCCATTGTTATCTTAGCTGGCGCGGTGGCTATTTATGTCGTATCTGATGGCCTTCTTTCTAATGGTGATGGGCTATTCTTATTAGCGCTTCTTGTAACCTATCTAGTCTGGTCTGCTATGCATTCGGAAGGGGCAGGCGGCGAACCACAAATCGAGCAACTCGCAACCGATCCTCATGAGTTAGATCTTAGTAGCTTGAGCCATCCCAGGGCTAAGTCTACGCCTGCAGCAATAGCATGGACTATTGGTAGTATTGTATTGTTGATGCTCGCTTCTCAAATGTTAGTTAAAGGCGCTGTCACTATTGCCACCATGCTAGGTGTCGGCGAGCTAGTGATTGGACTTACGATTGTCGCTATTGGCACAAGCTTGCCTGAGCTCGCCGCGGCTATAGCGGCAGCGCGCAAAGGTGCGCACGACATGATCATCGGCAATATTATCGGCTCAAACGTGTTCAATACCTTAGGCGTGTTAGGCCTCACTGGTGCAATTCGCGCTACCGAGATCGACACATCCGCATTGGGTCGTGACTTCCCGATCATGTTTATTTTTACGGTTGCGATGTTCATCTTCGCAAACACCAAAGGTAACTTCAGCCGTCGTGAAGGAGCCACAATGCTGATAGGCTATGCTGCCTATATCTGCTACCTAACTTATGGTGCGCTCACTTAAGGTGCGGAAATCGCCAGCCTCATTCACACTTCGATTTCGGGCACATACCCAAACACTATGAAAAAATCATCCTTCATCGAATCTGCTAGAAATGTGTTGGAAATTGAAGCGGCCGCAATTCAGCAACAGATATCCTCGCTTGATCAAGGTTTTGAAGACGCCTGCCAGCGGGTAATTGATTGTGATGGAAGAGTCATTGTGACCGGCATGGGAAAGTCAGGACACATTGCTAACAAAATTGCTGCCACTCTAGCAAGTACGGGAACACCCGCTTTTTTTGTACACCCAGGAGAAGCTAGTCACGGTGACTTAGGCATGATTACGCCAAAGGACCTCGTGCTCGCTTTGTCAAATTCTGGGGAGACCCCTGAAGTCTTAACCATTCTCCCGATCATAAAACGCATGGGGGTTCCTCTAATTGGTGTGGCTGGTTCAGCCCACTCTACTCTTGCAGAAATTTCAGATGTGTTTTTGCATGTTGAGGTCAAGCAAGAAGCTTGCCCAATGAATTTAGCACCCACTGCGAGCACTACTGCTACATTAGCATTGGGCGATGCATTAGCAATCGCTGTGTTAAATGCGCGTGATTTTAATGAAGAAGATTTCGCTAGGTCTCACCCCGGCGGATCTCTAGGTCGTCGCCTCCTGCTATATGTTGAGGACATTATGGCCAAGGGTAGCGACATTCCCTTGGTGCAAGAACAAGCGAAGCTGTCTGACGCCCTGGTTGAGATGTCGAGCAAAGGCCTTGGCATGACCGGTGTTGTCGATATTTCAGGCGCCTTACGAGGTATGTATACAGATGGAGATTTACGCCGATCATTAGCCGCCGACATCGGTATGAATACGCCGATTATTGATATTATGTCGAAAGACCCAATCACCGTTGATCAAGGCTTATTGGCAGCGGAACTAGTGGCGCTAATGAAAATTAACAGCATCAATAGCGTTCTCGTCATGAATGCCAACAAGGTTGTTGGTGCACTCAATATGCAAAGCCTTTTGCGTGCAGGGGTACTTTAAAAAATCCTCATTAAATAGATACTTAAACTTCACTAAAATCGTTAAATCAAATCGAGATGCCCAATCAAATAAATTCTTTTTCCGACCTCCCGGATTTCCCTTACGAAGCGTCTGACGAAGTTATGGAACTTGCCAGCCGCGTCAAATTGGCGCTGTTTGATGTTGATGGTGTACTCACCGATGGGTCACTTTACTACGGATCAAAGGAAGAACTGTTTAAAAGGTTCAACGCCTTAGACGGGCACGGCTTAAAAATGCTGGAGCAAGCAGGCATCGCCGTCGGCGTGATTTCTGCTCGAGATTCTGCTGCGTTACAAACACGGATGGCGGATCTTGGCATCACTCATTGTTATCTAGGCGTTAACAATAAATTGGACATCTTCAAGAAAATAATCAGCGAGTTAGACATTGACCCGAGTGAGTGTTCATTCACCGGCGATGACGTAATCGACCTCCCTGTAATGCAACAGTGCGGCCTTAAACTGAGTGTCGATAATGGCCACTTTATCGTCAAGTCGGTTGCCGACTGGATTGCACCAATATCAGGCGGCCAAGGTGCTGCACGAGCCATATGTGACCTATTGCTCTATAGCCAAATAAAGTACCCTCTTGGCGCCACGACGCAACAATAGGCAACAATAGGCAACGATAGACAACAACAGACAACAACAGGCATCAAATAATTGTTCAATCTACTATAATGACGGCAACGCTTTTACGCTTGGCTTTCAGGCTAAACAGTCACTACAACTTAATTATAACCACTGAATGAAACAACTAGAAACTTTACTCTATATTGCTATTTTAGGCGCAGTAGGGCTGTTTGGAATCTATTTGCAAAACTCGCTGATGGAGGACGAGCCAACCGAGCAAAATTTTAATAGCCGTCATGACCCCGATTACTACATCGAAAATTTTACTGCCACAGGCTTGGACCAAAATGGCCAGCGTCGTTATGTCATCGAAGCAGAGCGCATGGCGCACTTCCCGGATGATGATACCGCTCTTTTAGATAAGCCTCATGTCATCGAATACGAAATAGGTTTTGCGCCAAGGCACACTTATTCTGACGAAGGGTGGGTTAATTCAAGCGGCGACGAAATACTGTTAACCGGGAATGTAAAAATAGTTGTTGAGGCAGATTCTCGAGGCCCCGGCGGCACAATGAAAGCGAAGAGGATGAAAATCATACTCGATAAATCCAAGCAAGGTGGCGGCCTTTTTAAATAGCGTACAACAGCTTGAGTACTAGGGCATAGAGGCCATTTACTAGTCTTAGCAATATTCAGCTAGCGTACAGCTTGTATGCTATATTCTGAAAACCCAAAATTGTCCAAGCTGTTTATTGGCCTTAGAAAAAATTTAACACGGTAATCATTTTTTGTTGCAGATGACCACTATTAGGTCAGATCAACCGGAATAACAAAACGCTCTTCATATGAAAACACTCGTCCAATCAATAATTCTCTTTATAGGCCTGGTTTTGTCAATGCAATCCTCCGCCCTTAAATCCGATCGTGACCAGCCAGCTGATATCGAAGCAGATGATATTGAATTTGATTTCAAAAACGGCACCCGTACTTACAATAATAATGTGTTAGTAGTACAAGGCACGTTGCGGCTCAAGGCGGATAAATTGGTTGCACTTTACAGCAACGATGATTTGGATAAAGCAACTGCGTGGGGATCTCTCGCTCGGTTCAAGCAACGCCCAGATGGCAAACCCAACGATGTTGAAGGTTGGGCGAAAAAAATTGTGGTTGATCAAAAAAATAATACCTTAACCTTGATAGGAAGAGCAGCACTAAAACAAGGCTCCGACACGGCACGCGGCGAAACGATCGTATACAACATGGCCAACGACACCTTAAAAGTTAAGGGCGGCGCAAAAATCGGCTCTAGTGGCAAAAATGGCGCTGCCAAACCAAAGCGGAAAATTGAAGACCCATTCAAGGATAATTCGCAAGGCCCAGCATCTACAGGGACCAAAAAAGTCGTCCCTGCAACATCAGCTGATGATGGTTCTGAAGCAACACAAGAAAGCGAAACCGAAGTTAGTAATGAAGCCCAAGTAGAACCATTAAAAGCAGGGCGCTCAAGACTTATTATCCAGCCAAAGAATTAAACTTATTTAAACGTCTATTTAGAGCACCGCTATATTGTGAGCATTCTTGAAACTAAAAACCTCTGTAAGAGTTACCGAGGTTTAGAAGTAGTCAAACAAATCAACATTTCGGTAGAGAGTGGCCAAGTTGTGGGCCTCTTGGGACCGAATGGGGCAGGTAAAACCACCAGTTTTTACATGGTCGTCGGTTTAGTAAGAAGTGATAGCGGCCGTATTTTATTAAATGGCCAAGATATCAGCCACCTTCCAATGCACTCAAGAGCTAAGCTCGGTATCGGTTATTTGCCTCAAGAACCTTCTATATTTCGGAAGTTAACGGTGGAAGAAAACCTCATGGCTGTATTGGAGACCGACCGCAGCACGACACTTCAGGAGCGAAGGCGGCGCGTAGAACAGCTACTAGAGGAATTTAATATTGCGCATAAAAGAGACACCTTAGGTATTTCTTTATCCGGAGGAGAGCGAAGACGTGCTGAGATTGCCAGGGCGATCGCCTTACGACCTTACTTCATCCTGTTAGATGAACCTTTTGCAGGAATTGACCCTATCTCGGTGGGAGATATCCAACAGATAATCGATTATCTGAGGAATACAGGAATTGGCATCATCATTACCGATCACAATGTTCGCGAAACCCTGGATATCTGTGATCATTCTTACATTCTGACAGAGGGGAGAGTTTTGACCGAAGGGACTGCCAAGCAAATACTGAGCCATCAAGGCGTACGCGACGTTTATCTTGGTTCAAAATTCAAGATATAACACGATCAGACAACTGCTTTTTATCACGTTATTTCAAGCTCCAGGTATTAAAAATTTAATACGCCGAAACGGCTGGGAAATTTTCCTATCAAATATTTAATGGCAATATTCTGAACTTCTGGCTAGAATTGATTTATGAGCAAAGGGAAGTCTGACAAAAAAACAAACAACGCGGACGTGACGGGATAGATTGCAATTTGCCTTGCCACGAACTCCAATTAAGTACTCCTCCTTTGGCTCTCGCCAAAATAATTATAATGCTGGTAGTTTTAGAACCAGCCATAAAGTCCACCCCAGTCAATACGATAATTTGAAGCTTACTCAGAAATTTAATGACTTAAGCCATTTTAGAGCGATCAACGCTTGATAATTGCTAGTCACCCTATCTTCAATCAAGAATGCCCTATTTCGATACGGGACATTTTCTATTACCTTTATCAAACCCCTCTTTTTTTTGGACTAGCGCCTTTGACGTTGGAAAATTCAGCTGAATCTGACACTGGTGTGCATGCATTAGATGTTTCAGTTGGTTTTTCTAAATTGAACGCTAGCTCTAGAGTATTTCGTCCTTTAACTTACAAATACTAGCAGGAGAACCATATGCAGCTAACCATATCAGGACACCAAATAGATCTTACTGATTCTATGAAAAATTACATAGGAGAGAAAATGCAAAGGATTGAGAGACACTTTGATCATCTAAACAGCATTGATGTCGTCTTACACGTAGAAAAGATACACCACAAAGCCGAAGCCACAATAAACGCAAAAGGC
>CAJQNY010000013.1 GCA_905479805.1 uncultured Arenicella sp. | reverse complement strand
GGGCAATAATCATCTAGAGGGAAAGATGATATTGAGCAAGCCGGCACTGCATTACGGTTTTAACAATAGCCGTGATAAACACAATGTGGCTATCCATGAGTTCTCGCATTTAATTGATATGGCAGATCAGGTCGCTGATGGCCTTCCAGAACAGTTGGTCGGTAAGGAATACGCCATCCCTTGGTTGTCCCTGGTAGAGAAAGAAATTCAAAAAATTATTGAAGGTGATAGCAATATTCGGGACTACGGAGCCACCAATCAGGCTGAGTTTTTAGCGGTTGCCACGGAGTACTTTTTTGAGAGGCCAAAAATGCTGAAACAAAAACACCCAGAGGTCTACGGCTTTCTAGAGCAATTTTATCGGCAGAATCGCGCAGATTGAGTGATTCAGAAGCTTGCTCTATGAAGCTGGGTGCACTGCGTATTTGTTGAGGTTGGATAAATGCCGGTTAAGCGGTTAAGCTCTTACACTGTCCGACCAACTTATAGGATTATCCCTCATGAAATTAAGTCATGTTCTCGTAATGATGGTGCTTATACTCATCAGTCTCCAGTCTCAAGCCGAACAGAGTTCAATTTATCAAGTCTCGCTCTTGCGCGCAGCGCCAGGCTCGATGCCAGAACTAATTGAGCTTGTGCAGCAAAGGAAATCTGCATTAAAGGGAAAGATGTTGATCATGCGGCATAGTCAGGGTGACCATTGGGATCTAATGTTATTGAAGCCCATTACCTCCCTTCCAGATATGGCACACAGTTATCAAGCACAAGCTGACTTCCAGCATGACTTTGTTGTAAGCAGTGATGTTAATTGGCAGGACTTATCTGGCATGTCGAAGGGTGCTGATCTATTTCATATTGAGATGTTTCAGGCTGCGAAAGGGCTCTACGGAAAATTGTTAGAGCAGCGCAATATGGAGAACGACTACCTTGTTGCAACGCAGCGAAACGCCAACCTGATTTTCGAAACTAAGTTTGGTAGTGATACGGATCTTTTTACCTTAGGTATATACGAAGACTTGAAAGCGTTTGCTGCCGACCCTGATTTAGCGTCTGAAGTTTTTGAGATAGCAGCGAAGGATGCGGGATTCGTTGCGCGGTCCGATATCGGTTTTTATTTACGTCGCTTCCTCGTGGGGCATCAGGATACTTTAGCCACTCAAATACAGTAAATTGCATATGCATCAAATATTAATAATTTGTTGCATATGCGCTTTTGTGATAAGCTTGCCATATCTGGATAAGCCAGCTACCCAATTACTATTTAAAGCCTAAAGATGTTAAAACCGAAAGTCGACGAGAGTTCCGTACTCATTAAAGCCTACAACAATAGTTGTAAGGTGTTAGGTCTGTCGCGGGATGAAGCTAGCGATATCTTAGGCGTTGATAAAGCCACTCTCAGTCGGAATAAAGACAAGGGCTATGACCCGCGGTCAAAAACAGGTGAACTTTGCTTACAACTAATACGTATTTATCGATCTTTGTTTGCTATCTCTGGGGGCGATGAAAAGTTTATGCGTCACTGGTTAAATAGTGAAAATACGGCCTTGTCTGGTAAGCCAAGGGATCTATTGTTGAGCATCACTGGATTGGTGCAACTCAACATGTATTTGGATGCGATGCGAGGAAAGGTGTAAGGGGCTTGTAGGGCACCGTCAGCACATTATTAGTGAATACAGGGAGCCGTAATGCTAGATAAGTCTCTTTTTAATGATACAACTAAGCTAAGTGGCTATCGTAATTCAGTCTGGCGAGTCATTGAATCACAAGAAGAAGTTGCGACTCTGAATATTGTTGATGATATCGAAGAGCAAGATGTATTGGAGTCTTTAATTGATGAGGTAAAACCGCCGTACCGCAAAGGGACGGATGGTATGCACTACTTACTCAAAACCGCTTTTCGGTATCCCCCATTAAAATGGGGCTCTCGTTTTGGCACCACACTAATGCCAAGCTATTTTTACGCCAGTGAGACTGCAGCAACTGCGCTCGCTGAATGTGCCTATTATCGATTCCTCTTTCTTGACGATATGAAAGAACCCTATTTGGAATCAATTCGTTCGGAATACTGCTTATTTAGCGCATTAGTCGCATCTGAGAATTGCCTTGATCTGACATCGAGTACATACACGGCTTTAGCATCTCAAATCAAGAACCCAATTAACTATGGATACTCCCAAGCGATCGGCCATTGGGCGTTTGAAAGAGGTGGTATTGAGATTATCTGTTTTTCATCAGCTCGTCAGGAAGGAGGCGTCAATATTGCCGTTGCAAACCCAAATGCGATGCGGTCCAAAAAGCCATCCAATCAAGAGCGTTGGCTTTGTTTGACCAAGCCTGAAAGCGTTAGTTTCAGCTCTCGCGGTTCGGAAATCAGCTATTTATTTCCTCGTGAAAAGTTTTGCAATAAGAAAGGCAATTTGTTGAGGGTGTTCTAAGCATAGTGGAGTAGTGCGATTGCCCCGACTCCGGTCATGACAATGACGAACCATCGGTAGGTTTGTTCTGGAAATAAGCTGGTTAGGCGAACTCCCATTAGAGCGCCGAGGGCAACGGCCGGAATAAGTGTTGCGCCCATTAGGAAAGTATCTAGGTTGATTGTTTCCCACACCAAGACATGGAACGGTACTTTAATAATATTGATGAATAAAAAGAACCAAGCGGCAGTACCTATCATTTGGTTTTTTGGGAGTCTCATCGCTAATAAGTACACGACCATTACCGGGCCCGCCAAATTTCCGATCATGGTGGTGAACCCTCCTAAGATACCGATGATTGCAATAAACCACGTAGAACCAGGAACGGTTAACTCCTTTTGTTTTTCCTGCCAAATCATAATGGCTAAACAAAATAAGATGATTCCCGCCATTAACTCTCTGAAAAGGTCGTCATCGATAAGATCACCAACCCCAGTGCCTATTACGATCCCGACTAAGGCAAACGGCAATAAGCGTCTCAATTGGAACCAATTGGCGCTTCTATGGTAATAGTGAATAGCAAAAAAATCCGCAAAGATAAAGATTGGAAGAATTAACCCTGTTGATGCTTTGCTACCAAACGTTAGTGCCAGTAGGGGAACCGCAATAGTCCCCGTGCCGGCGATACCTGTTTTGGCCATGCCCACTAACACGGCGACTAATAGGAGAATTGCGTAGTCTGGGTATGTTAGATGAAAAGAAAAAAGTTCAAACACTAATAACCTATCTTGTATTTTCTATGTCCGTTACCATTAAGTGATCTTTAGATCATAATCAAATACTACTATGTCTACTATTGAAATTATTTCGGATGTTTCCTGCCCTTGGTGCGTGATTGGCTACCGATCTTTAGCTTCAGCGATCTCACAGTTGGGCCTTGAGGATAAAGTAGAGTTGAGTTGGAGACCTTTTGAATTGAACCCTGATATGGGTGAAGAGGGGCAGGATCGCAACGAACATATCCAACAAAAATATGGCCTGAGCGAAGATCAAGCGCTTGCGAATCGACAGAACTTGATTGATAGAGGGAGTGATAATGGTTACGAGTTTAATTTCCCAGAAGACGGTCGCGTCTATAACACCTTCAATGCACACAGACTTTTGCATTGGGCCAAAGAGTACAGCTTGCAGACTGAGCTAAAGCTTGAATTATTCGATTTGTTTTTCCAAAATGGAGGTAACCCAAGTTCAAAGGAGGAACTCATGAGGACAGTTGAAAAAGTAGGCTTGTCGGTTGATTTGGCCTCGAAGGTGATCGATTCAGATCAATATGCTAAAGAGGTTAGGGCTGAACAGGAGTTATCCCAGCATCAAGGTGTGAGTGCCGTTCCAACGTTTATTTTTGATAACAAATATATGGTTTCAGGCGGTCAGCCAGCTGATGTTTTTGTTAATGTTTTCGAGCAACTTGCTACTGAGTCTGAAGACTAAACATCAAGTGGATTAATCTTTGTTCGGTTTAAATGATCGGTACGCTATATAAGCCATTAAGATCATAACTAGCACAATACCGATATAGAAAAGAAAGAATGCCAAATAGTTGGTAAAAGGCCCACCGAAATGCAGTCCACGGCTGTTAGCAAACAACGGGTCGAGAGCTGAGGCCAGTACAATGGTCCATCCGACAATAATCATTCCGTAGCCTAGCCTTTTTTGGCCTTTGTTAGTTAGAGGTATAAGAGGAAGAATTGCTGCCATTAGCCAGAGTAGTGCCCCATTTATTATTCCCTCTAAGTGAGCCATCCGCCAAGCGTCTGAGGT
>CAJQNY010000012.1 GCA_905479805.1 uncultured Arenicella sp. | reverse complement strand
GAATAACTCGCCAACCTCTTCATTCGGCGAATAGGTCAGTACCAAAAAGTCAGCGGTATTGTATTTACCGACAACTTCACGAAAGTAATTTAGTGACTCATCGTTCTCCAGTACTAGAGAATCCGATGAAGCATCGAGTCGGAAGTTGCCTGCGTACTGGGAAAGAAAAACAAGTAAAAGAGCAGCCAGCAGCAAAGCCCATTTGGAGTGCTTAAAAAACAAGGTTTGGTACAGCGAAATAAGAGTTTCTTTCATTTGATCAACGACAGTTATTGGTATTACGAATTGCAGGGGAATTATCGGTATACATTATTGGCAACAGCATGAGTAGATTAGAAGACCGACAAAGCCCACTATGGCTTTCCACAGCATTCATCATTTTACTTTTTCGAGAGCTGTTCCTTAAGCCAGCTTTCAAACAATTCCTCTAATAGTTCTAAAGGAAGACTTCCGTTTTTGAGCATCTGATCGTGAAAATCTCGGATGTTAAAATCGTCACCCAATGTCTTCTCTGCTTTAGCACGCATCTCTCGAATCTTTAGTTCGCCAATTTTATACGATAGCGCTTGTGCAGGCCATGTCACGTAACGGTCTATTTGTGCGATCACATCCGGCATACTTAACGCAGTATTGTCAGCCAAGTAGTCAATGGCTTTCTGCCGAGACCAACCTTTAGCATGCATCCCGGTATCAACTACTAAGCGACAGGCTCGCCACATTTCATAGGTGAGCCGACCAAAATCACTATAGGGGTCTTGATAGAAACCCATTTCTTTACCCAGAGCTTCTGAATATAAGCCCCAGCCTTCGCCAAAGGCCGAGTGATAAAGTGTCTTCCTAAATTCTGCAACATCCAACTCCTGCGCGATTGATCCTTGAAAATGATGGCCTGGTTCGGCTTCATGAAAAGTGAGCGCTTCCAAGTTGTATAGAGGTTGTGCGGTGAGATCTTTGGTATCAACGTAATACGTCCCAGATGTTAAGCCAGTTCCGTCGGCGCCCACATAGTACGCCCCACCTTCGGGACTCTCCTTAATATCAAAGGTATTACGAGGTAATAAACCAAACCATTTAGGTAGCTGTGCTGCCATCTTACGAGCGATATAACTGGCCTTCTCCAATAGGTCTTCAGCCTCATCCGTGTAGAACCGAGAATCGTTGCGTAGATAGTAAATAAACTCTTTAAAGCTGCCTTTAAAGCCAGTTTGTTCTATTAAGCTTTCCATTTCGGTGCGGATACGTGCCACCTCGGATAAGCCCAGTTCATATATTTCATCAGCCGAGTAATCGGTGGTGGTATAGAACTTAATTAAATATTGATAGTAATCTTCCCCGCCTTCAAGCTTAGTAACACCCACTTCTTTCCGACAGTTCGGCAGATAACGTTCTGTCATGAACTTGTAGCTTTTTTGATACTCAGGCACAACGGCTTTCATGATGAGTTCCGATGCTTTGGCCCGAATGCGGTCTCTGTCTTCGTCATTAATACTGGCGGGCATATTAGCGATGGGAACAAAGAAAATACTGCTCTCAGGCTCAGCAACCACATGTTTGCTGATTCGAGCATCATAGCCTTCTACACTATCGCAGTAGTGAACATGGCCTGCCGCTACCGCTTGTTCAAGATTCTGTAAAAACTGTTGGTTGTAGCGTGGGAAGTCGGCCAAGCTTACCAAATAGTTGTCGTAATCCTGCTTGCTCAAAAAGGACATATTATTGGGTGCGCCCGCATAATAAGAAAACCAACTCGAGTAATAATGCAGTGGGTAAAGGTGATCTAATTGTTGGTAGCTCGCCGCTTCTGCTTCACGTTCATAGTGAAATAATGCAAACGTAACCTGATCACGAGCGCTCAATTCTTCTTTATCTATCTTAGCTAAGCTATCCAACATGGATTGATTGAAAGCCTGGCGCCGTGAACGCCCCTCTTCTGACATGTCCGGTAGAGCACCGTTCATGCGAAACGCATCAGGATCTTTACGGAAAAATATCTGCTCCTCATTCGCGTCAGCCCAATGTTGATCAAGAATGGCGGCTAGGCCTTCGTCATCAATCGGCTTGCCTAGCGCAATATTATTAACAGAAGACAAGCCTACTAAAACAATAACAAGGCTGAGGAAAATCGGTTTCAATCGGATCATGGCGATAATCATAATTTTTTAAAGTTGGTGTTCTGCTAAGGCTAAGTAATCGTCTAAGCACTGATCGGCGACTAATTGTTGTTCGGCGGTCAGGCTTATTTCCTTTTCCACATATGGCGCAAAACCAGTCGACTTTTCGACATTCTGATACCAATGTGGTGCCCAAGAGCCATCGCTGTCTCGAGTGCCTGCGGGCCAATTTAACATGGCGGTATCAAAAGGCACCTCTAAAGCATTACAAATTGCTTTAAGGCTAGTTTCAGGCTGCTGTAATACCTTACGTGATTCAATCACGGGCGTGTTGTACCCGCGCTGTTTGGCAAACTCGAACAGTTCACGTTGCCGACCAAAGCCCACATCTTCGGCGGTTACCTTACCCCGCTTCTGGCCGTAGGAAGCAACCACGGCTGCTGGGTGACGAATCAAAAAGCAATGACGAAGTGAAGCAAACCATCGTTCATCCAATTCACCCACCATATGTTGGGTCATATGTTTTTGATATTGGATAGTTTGCCCATCGGCAAGCTCTCCAGACAAGTCCTGCCCGATTACATCGTGCCAACTATGAGGCTGTGAGGCCAAGACTTCTTCTTGCATCGGGTGAACGATGCCAGTCTTGGTGAGGTAGCAGGCATAGAATGGCTCATCGATAACCGCGGTATCCGCGCGGTTTTCCCATGAGCGCATCATCGCGGTAGAAATGTTGCGCGGCCCAGACCACATGGCAATACGTTTAATGGTATCAGTCATCGGCACATTCCTTGGCAAGCATCTCAATATAAAGGCCTTGTAAGCGCTCAACCATAGGGCCTCTACTACCGGAGCCAATCTCACGACCGTCGACGTTTTTAACCGGCACTAGCCCAGCAAAGGTACCGGTGACAAATGCCTCATCAGCGCTATAAACATCAGACAAGGAGAATTGAGTTTGTGCATGTGGAATATCGTTTTGTCGGCAAATCTCTAATACCGCGCCACGGGTCACTCCATCAATACAGAACTGACCGGTCGAAGTCATCACTTGGCCATTCTTAACTATAAAAAAGTGCGTGCTATTACAGGTGGCAACAAAACCGTGTGGGTCGAGCATCAGCGCTTCATCGGCACCCGCTTTAGTCGCTTGAATACAAGCTAAGATGCAATTGATTTTAGAATGACTATTTAGTTTCGGGTCCTGAACATCAGGGAAACCACGGCGAACATGAACCGTGAACAAATCAACGCCTTTTTCGATAGTCTCAGGAAGCGCTTCCTTATGTTCTGGGACAATGACGATGGTCGGTTTTGTAATGGTAACGCGCGGGTCTTGATAGGGGGTGGACTTGGTTCCGCGGCTGACCATCATGCGTAAATGTACGCCGTCATCCATGTCGTTTGCCTTTAATGTCGCATCAAGTCGGTCAGAAAGTTCTTGCTGTGTTATTCCTGGGTCGAAGTCCAAGGCTTTGGCGCCGGCCCATAAGCGATCTAGATGGGTTTGTAAAAAGGCTATCTTGCCGTTGTGAACTCTTAAGCCTTCCCACACTCCGTCACCCAGCATAAATGCAGAATCAAAGACGGAAACCTTGGCTTCTTCGCGAGGGAATAACTCACCGTTGATATTTATTAAGATTGATGCGTTCCGTTCATCGTTTTTATAAGTATGTGTCGAGGTTTTCTTTGAAGTACTCATAGCGTTTTTGGGTAATCCTATTGTCTGATTATTAAATTTATAAGAATGCTTTATTAACCCATAATGTTAACAGGAAGAGGTACTTTGGGTTAAGCTATCG
>CAJQNY010000011.1 GCA_905479805.1 uncultured Arenicella sp. | reverse complement strand
GATGACTCCAAGCGCATATGAGAACAAACCGTAGAAAAATACGAGTAATCGCGTCATTTCCTTTCTCCTTTAGAATATTTCAACCCAAAAATGTTGCTGTTCGAAATAACTTAACTTTGAACTAGCGTCATCAGTCCATCTTACACTATTAATAATCTACGCCGTAAGCTGAGTTTCTTAAAACATTACGCAACTGTAGTTTTTATATTTCGGTTTCAGACATATACTCAGGCTGGGTGTAATTGGGAATAACTACTAATTCGCACAATCATTATGCCCTTTTACCAAACCCTACGTACTCTCTCCAAGCTTGGCCCTCCCGCTTCAATACGGTTTGCAGCATCCTTAACCTTTGCTATCTGTTTCATTACTCCATCAATCAGCAGCATGATCATGTCCTTGGTGATCCCAAATGCTATTGCCCATGGCACAACCATTACTCCGGAAAGTCGAATATATAAATGCCGATTCAGAGACAATCCGGAAAATCCAAGTAACCCGGCCTGTAAAGCAGCGGTGACTCTCGGCGGTTCACAGGCCCTATACGACTGGAACGGCATTAACCAAGCAAATGCAGATGGTAATCATCGCTTAGTAGTTCCAGATGGTGAACTCTGCGGGGGTGGAAACTCGACCTACAAGGGGCTTAATCTGGCTCGCTCGGATTGGATGACAACAACGATGGAGCCCGGCGCCTTTGAGTTCATCTTCCACGGCACGGCACCTCACGCTACTCGAGATTGGGTTTTTTATGTGACTAAAGAAGGCTGGTCTCCAAATACCCCTTTAAACTGGGACGATCTTGTAGAGTTTTGTCGCCACGGTAACCTGCCTCTTGAATCCGATTCGCAAGGCAGAGATGTCTATCGTATGGCATGCGAACTTCCAAAACGTTCAGGGCAACATATTATTTACAATACATGGCAACGCGCCGACAGCGCTGAGGCTTTTTACACCTGTATGGACGTAAAATACCCTAAGGAACCGAGTAGCACCAACAAATGCAATGGAAACAGTTCAGGCAACGCTAGTTGCGTGATGCCAGCGATCAATCAATTGATTTTAGGTGCGCTTAAATAATGACTCTTTATCGAGAACGAAACCAATGATAAATCATCCCAGAAACAAGGATAGCCAGTGCGACACTAAAGCCTGCAGCATTCGCATCTAGGCCCAGTAAAGACAGGTCAATGCCGTCAACATCACTAAATGAACCTTGATAATAATGGCGTGTGAACGCCGCAATCCAGAAACCACCAAGCACTAACAACCCCAGAAATCCGGCTAAATATAGTTGTCCTTTCCGCCAAATCAGGTACAAAGAAAAGAGCGCTATTGCGGTATTAGTACTGAGTAACCACACCATGTGAAATCGAGCGTGTGGAGTCCATTCAGGGTGGAAAACATGGCTAGTATTTAGGTCTGCAAATAATGGAGCCACCCCATAGATAAGAGTGCCAATCGTCAATATTATTCTTGCCGTCATATTTTTTATTAGTTATACAGCTTTTTAGTATAACCATCCTATTTGCTCAATCTACTATTGTCCACGCTTCTCTATCGACTCAATTACTAATGATCAAAGTTAATTACTAAAAAACCTTTTTGAGAATCCGGCACTTGCACGCTACAATGAAGTCACAATAATAATATTGGGTTAGCTGTTGTTGGGACGACAGCTTAAATGGGAGATAGAAATGGATATAGAATCGCTTAAGCGACATCCTGTGTATGGGGTACTCACAAGTGCTGTGACTGATAGTAATCTGAAACTTGACCTAACGCTTGAAGATCAGAGTTTTTCGATCGGAGATGGCGACAGAGTGCTAGGCATAACAATTCCAAAAGGCGGCGAGATCCCTACCACCATGTCCGAATTTGCTCTCGGCAAAGCCTATGTCGAAGGAGAATTTGACATAGAAGGTGACTTCGATGCGTTATTCGAATTACGCAATTCTCTAGCGGGAAAATCAAATTGGCTGGTTCAATTAGGCTTCCTAAGAGATTTATTTATTCGCGGCACGCGTATTCTAAACAAAGACTCAATTGGCAAACACTACACCTTTGGCGATGAATTCTATTTGAATTTCATCGATACTAATTTTCGCTTTTACTCCCATTGTCTATTTAATGATGAGCAAGAATCTTTAGAGAAAGCTGCTGAAAACAAGTTGGAGTCGATGTTTAATGGCTTGAATTTGAAGCCAGGCATGAGATTGTTAGATATTGGCGCCGGTTGGGGTGGGGTTCACGAATACTGTGGTCCACGCGGCATTCACGTGACGTCGCTGACTCTAACAGATGATTCCAAAAATTATACTGATAATTTAATTCAAGAGATGTCACTTGAAAATAGCCAAGTAATGGTTCAAGACTTTCTCGAATACACTCCCGTAGAGCCTTACGACGCTGTGGTTATCTACGGTGTTATTGAGCATATTCCTTACTACCAGAAATTTGTGAAGAAAGCTTGGGAATGCATTAAACCGGGCGGTCGAATCTACATGGATGCCTCAGCCACTGTAGAAAAATACGATATGAACGATTTCACACGCCATTATATTTGGCCAGGTACGCATACATTTTTATGTATACAAGAGATGATTCAAGAGTTCTTGTATAACGGGTTTGAACTCGTAGAAGCGGTTCGTGAAACCAAAGACTACGAACTAACCATGATGCATTGGGCTGATCGCTATGATGAAAAGAAAGAAGAGATCATCGAAACTTATGGTGAGGAGTTGTATCGCGCTTTTCGAATCTATCTTTACGCGGGATGTCATGCGTTTAAAGTGAACCGTTTACAGGCCTATCACATAATCGCTGAACGCCGCGAAGTAGAAGGTGCTCGGCCAGGGCTTGCCAAACGGGCTTACCACTTCATTAGAAGCCTAGTCTAAGCAAACTCGCACCAGTAGCCATGGTGTCTAAGTAATAGCAAAACTTAGGCTAGGTTGCGCAGCTCTTCCCCATTCTGATTTAAGCGTGCTGTTACCATGACTTGTT
This sequence comes from uncultured Arenicella sp., assembly GCA_905479805.1. GTDB lineage: Bacteria > Pseudomonadota > Gammaproteobacteria > Arenicellales > Arenicellaceae > Arenicella. The sequence continues at coordinate 4,017 of CAJQNY010000011.1, read as the reverse complement.
GAGAGACAGCACACTGTTTAGTGGCTATATCGAGAGCCGTTTGCCAGTATTCTCTTGCCTGCTCAACATCGCTTGGATCAGCATCTAATATCAAATCACCGAGCGTTGAGTAACTGAGTGATTGCAGCCAAGTCTCACCACCTTTCGCTTGCATTTGAATACACTCTTTTTGCTGTTCAATTAGTTGCTCTGTCACACCCGTTCCGATGAGTGCTTGAGACTTAGCAATGGTTAAAATGGGTCGAAATAGTCCGATTTTCATTGCCGCATAAGCGGATAGTCCTTCCTCAATTCTATCCACACCGGCAGTGTTGCCAGTTCGGCAATATGCCCAACCAAGCAACACATTGCCTACCGAGAGCCATAGCGGAATATTCAAAGTCTCACACAGCTTAATCAGACGTTCACATAACGTTATTACGATCTCAGGACGGTCGAGTAAAGTATTTGTAATGGCTCCCCAATACAATGCGATACAGGTGGTATTTGGATGGTTGAGTTCCTCCGCCGCTAGCAAGGCATCCTTGGCTGAAAGCACAGCGTCATCCTCTTTACCTAAGTGCCATAGCGCGAGACTCTGGTACGCCATAGATAGCACATTTACATCCTGCCCATAAACAAAGGCCAACGAATGATGCTTATCTCGATCGTACAATTTTGAAATTTTATCCCAGTAGAGCAAAGATGATTGCGCATCTCCTTTCAAAAATATTGAGGCACCCTGCAAACGGTATCCCACAATCAAAAAATCGTCTCTCTTTTGATTTTCAGCTAGGTGCATAAACTCTTCACCTACATCAGCGGCGGCCTTTACCTGGCCTGCTGCTTGCAAGAAATGATAGCGCGTACCCAATATCGGGAATATTTGCGGACACTCCTCAACCCGCTTTGACAATTCTACAGCACGATTAACAGCCGCTTCAGACTCAGTGGATGTATACCCCCGCGCAGTCATCAAGGGACCGATGTAACGCGTCTGTAGTTCTATCTCTCTCTCATCACGAGCACTGCCTGCTGGCAAAGAACCAATTAACTCTAAGCCTTTTTCCAAATGAGCTACAGCCTCCAAATGAGAGGAAGTCTCCGCTGCCTTCTTACCTGCAAGCAGCCAATGGTCCACCGCCTGATCATTCTGCTTGGCTTCCGTATAGTGATACGCAATGATCTCTGGAGTATTCTGCCACGCTAAACTCTCATTGGATTCCAAGCTTCTAGCAATCTCGTTGTGATAGTGGCGCCGAGTGGACTTGAGCAAGGACTGGTATGCTGCATCCTGCAATAAGGCATGCTTGAACTCGTAAGTGGGTTCAGCAACATTCTGAACCTCATAAATAAGTTCCGCATCAATCAGTCTATCCAAAGCATCCGACAGCAAATTCTCACTATAATCTGTCACGCTTTTCAAAAGAGTAGCGGTGAACCTCCGCCCAATAGTCGCCGCAACTTGAACTACCTCTTTAATTGAAGATAGTTTATCCAAGCGAGACATTAGCGAATCTTGTAAAGAAGAAGGTATCGCAAAAGTGTCAACTGCTTCGTTGTCACTTTCAGCCCATACACCATCTTTCATTTCTCTAGATTCAAGTACCGCCTTGGTTAATTCTTCCACATAGAGGGGTACGCCATCTGCACGATCAATAATATGTTGAACTACTTGTGATGGTAATCTGGCATCGCCAGCTATCTTCGCAATTATTTCTTTGTTATTACGATTATCTAATTTTTGCAGATGAATGTGACTGTAAGCTTCTCCAATTTCTAGTCCTTCAAAACCGCCTGGCCGAGAGGTTAGTATCAATAAAACAGGCATGTCTGCCAACAGCAGGTGCAATTTCTGGATCAACTCACGCGTTGAAGGGTCAACCCAATGGATATCCTCTATGACTAAGAAAAGCGGTTGCTTAGCCGATGCCATTTCAATAAAGCGAATCCAATCAGAACTGATCACACCCTTAGCTTCATCTGGTTTGTAATTATTTTCCACGCCTTCTGGTAAATCAATAGACATCGATGCTGCAAATACAGGTGCGTGATCCTTAGGCATTTGCATTTCAAGTAAGTAACGCTCTAATTTTTCATAGTGTGTGAGGCTCTCCCCCACAGCTGAATACTGAATCGCATTACTGGTAACCGCTACTATCGGATAAAACGCACTGTTGGTGTGGTAGGCAGAGCAAAAATACTCTTGGGGTAATCTGTCATACCCGACCTCCAGAAGGTTGTTTTTGAAGGCATCGAGTAGTCGCGATTTACCGATTCCCGCCTCACCCTCAACAAGAATAGTTTTACCCTGACCTTTCGATGCCAATTCCCAAGCACTGCGCAAACTTTCAAGCTCAGTTGATCGTCCTACTAGCGGAGTTAGACCCCGCTTAGCCTTTGCTGTGAAACTATTAGTAAATTCTTGTTCAGCCAGCACACGAAAAACCGTGACTGAATGTGAAACACCACGGAGCGGCTGAACCCCCATGTCTTCAAACGTAAACAAGTCGAGTACTCGTTCCCGTGTGATGCCACTAATGATCAATTGGTCCGGTTGTGCTAAGGATTGAAGCCGAGCGGCGATGTTAGGCGTTTCACCAACAATTGCATTTTCCTCTCGGACGGCTCCTGCACCAACCTGCCCTATTACCACTAAGCCCGTATGGATGCCGATTCTTACTTGAAGGTCGACGCCATATTCTGACTCCAACTTTTTACTAAGGGTCTTGATATCACGGATAATTCCCAAACCCGACAAAATGGATCTGCGCGGATCATCCTCGTGCGCCTCCGGGTGGCCAAAATAAATCAATACACCATCGCCAATATACTTAGCGATAACGCCGCCATATTGCGAAGCTACCTCTTCACAGGCTTGTTGGTAGGATCGAAGTATTAGTAACCAATCTTCAGGATCGAGCTTTTCAGCTAAGGATGTTGAGCCCACTAAATCACAGAACATAACCGTCAGTTGACGCCGCTCTCCGCTGGTTTCAGCGGGCGCCTGAATCTTCTCAAGACGATTTCCGCAATTACCACAGAAGGAATTCGCTGAGTCGTTTGACGCGTTACATTTATTACACGTGCTCATGTTAAATCGTATCTACACTCCTCTGCCGAGTAAAAACGGAGGTCGAATCGTTCGCCTCCTAACCGGAAACCCTATAGGGTAGGTACTTATTTATTCTCAAGCGACCAATATTACGTGTAGTTAGGGGTCTAGAGCAACATTTCATTCACAGTAAGTGAGCTGACAGAGGTTTATCTTTCATCGCTGAATATGATCGAAGCACACTATTGCACTAATTTTTCAGATTTAGTCTTCCCTCTTTGCCTGATTTTTTTGTTGGCTATTTGTATTCAGCTGCCGCATCTAAAAGCCAATGCCCCAAATAATCTGAAAAACTACGACGCACAACCATACGATACACTGGCGCATCGTCAATTTGATATAAGGTTGCCGACGTTTTGGCCACTACACTTTGCGCGCATTGACCTGTGGTAAACACGCTCGCGTGCAGGTCCAACGGGCAACCTTTCTGCAATAAATCACGAGCACGTGTCCCAGCAAATTCTAAGACCGTATTGCCACCCGAAATATCTTGCACCGAGGAAAAAACCTCACCCAAGCCCGCACGAAGTTTAGCCACCAATGATGCGGATTCGCCTTTGGCACCAATAATTAGCCATTCATCTGGACCGTACCAAAGAACAGTGAAATCACCGTTGCTAACGAAGGTATTATTCTCCAACGGCAACGCCAACCCCAATACGTTTTGGCAATGATTCAAAAGGTCTTTATTGCTCGGAGATCCTCGCACTATCACATGCCCAAGAAATGCATGCTCTGTAATACTAAGTACGTCAGCAGCCTTATTCAGGCTAGAAAAGTCGATTTGCACAAATGGGCTATGCGGGATAGGTGAATTAGACATTTTGACGTTCTCCATCTTGATCGTAAAAAACCGATGAACCTATAACTGCCGGTATAAAACGCCCATCTGCTAGAGCGATATATACGGTGTCACCTTGTCG
>CAJQNY010000010.1 GCA_905479805.1 uncultured Arenicella sp. | reverse complement strand
GTTACCGGCATATCTGTCAGAGAATCGACCAACGCTTTGATATCGGCAATTCCATTGCCCGAATCAAATAACAGTGCTCTTTGCTCTCCTTCAATCAGATATGAGATTACTTCTTGCCACTGATGAGGTTCGTAAATCGCGGTTACCCCTGGAGCAATCTTATACAGTTGAAACCAATCATCAGGACTCTTAAGCTTTTCTAATTTTGCATACTCTGGACGAGGAATATTTTTACAAAACTCGGCCATCGACCCTTCAGGACTTGATTCACCATCCTTATCGTTCGCGTTTATTGCAGCAGAAACGAAGATTGCAGCACTAAAAGATAAAGTAAAAAAACGTGCGAATGATGTCTTGGCGGATTTCATTTTCAAGTACAAGTCTTGGTTTTGTATCAATTGAGATTAGCAGATCATTTTACGGATTAACATTTTTTAACATTTATTGGTTTACCCTTTTATTAAAAATTTTTGAAACCATATGTCTAATAAGTGCATCTAATTGTTTAGAAGCACCAAAAACGGCCTTAGATCGTTGGCGCAAAGGTAATGCACTTATAACGAATGAACGGGTATCGCGAATACCGATGCTTTTCAGAAATCTAAAGAACGGGAGTAATTATGTTTAGAAAATTAATGATCGGGGCACTAGTACTAATAGTAACAACCACAGCTGCAGCCGCACAAAGAGAATTTAAGTTGATGGGCGAAAGCCGGTCCGGCTCAAAATTCAAGCAAGTAGATGCCGTTTCTCCAATTCCATTTAATAAAAACTATACTCAACTAACGGAAGAACAAAAAGAGTTATTCCGAGCGACTTATGGCGGCCTTGCTGAAACTGAAAAGCCACCATTTCCAGTAGAAGGGACACAATCTATCTATCGTCCAATCATTGAAGGCCATAAAGAGATAGCACGAGCAGGTAACTTATTTCTAATTGCCATGGTGGATGAAAACGGTAAAGTTGAGAATGTATCTGTCTATGAGAGCCCGCATACTCGAATGACAGAATACGCTTCAGCCGTATTATTCAACACCACATTCGACCCAGCCACGTGCAATGGCGAGCCTTGCAAAATGGAATTCCCATTCGAGTTCAAATTGCGCAGCATCAAACGTAATAAATAAAAACAAAGAGAAGAAAGTAGCTAACGTAAGGCCGTACTTCGACTATTCTTTAGTTGTCGTACGGCTGATCCGTTAAGCGCTGCGAGACCCACCAAATATTACCAAAAGGATCAACCACCCCACCCTGACGGTCACCATAGGACATGTCCATAGCTTCCATTTCTAGTGTTGCGCCAGCAGCAATTGCTTTAACCATCGTACTATCCGCACTCTCTACATATAGATAGTAAGCTGCGGCCATTGCCGGATAATTTTCATCGGCCTGGCTGATCATAAAGTTCATTGTCCCAATTTGCATCTGCATGTTAGCGACAATATCCCCTCTCATCGTGCGATTCATTTCCTGCGCGTCAAAGGCATTTATCAAAAAATCTGAAAACCCGTTGGGGTCGTCACAGAACATATAGGGAAACATTGTTTGAAACCCTGGCGGTATATTCACCATTTTTTCCTCTCTGAAAAGATCATTTCTTCAATGACACTACCCCTGTTACCAATGCAGTTCCAGTTAAAATAATAAGCGTCCCGATAATCATTGTTAAACTAATTGCTTCACCTATGAACAATGCGCCCCACCCAGAACCAAATACTGGTATCAAAAATGTCACTGTTATGGCTTTATCTGAACCTACATTCGCGATTAATCGAAAATACAAAGTGTAAGCAAACCCCGTGCAAAAAACACCTAACACGATTACCGAAGCCCACGAACGCATGGATATTTCACCACTAGGGAAGTAAAAAATCGCTAGTGGTAATAAAACTAAGGCCGCTCCCACTTGACTGAATGTAGAAATACTCAACGACGACACATTGCCTAAGTTTTCAGAGATATAGTTAGCGGCAATCCCATAGAGCACTGTGGCACCGAGTGCAGCGACAACCCCCAAACCAATACTATCGGCAGAAACACTCAGTGCACCAGAAACTAAAATGGTGACACCGATAACACCACAAGCCAAGCCAATGGTGCTGTCAAAACTGGGTTTTCTTTGTAACCAAAGCCACGCCACAATCGCCGCCCAGATTGGCGCTGTAGAATTGATTACAGAGGCGAATCCTCCTGTCACGTAAAGAGTGGAATAGGCGAATAACACAAAAGGGATCGCTGAATTTAAGATTCCGACGACGAGTATCGGTATCGCGTTTTCTTTCACATTTTGAGTATGCGTCTTGGCTTCCTTGAACCACCAAATGGGCAATAGAAATAGCGCGGCGACCAAGACGCGTATTTCAATCAAGGCAATGGCTCCGAACTCTGGCGTGGCGATCCGCATAAAGAGAAAAGAAGCACCCCAAAGCGCTGCCAATAATATCAACTCTAACAGGCTTCTAGTGGACATGGGTTCTCTCTATCGTTTTTGCAGAATGGTTTTTGCAAAATATTCCTTGTAGACATTGTCTAGCGATTAAATACTTGGAGTATTTTACGCGTTCCCTAGAAAGACAATAGCGGCATTCGGATCTAAAGCTCGGAAGCGACTATGTTTTGTACAAAACTTGGATTAAGTGATAACCAAACTTGGTCTTAATAGGCCCAAGAAAGGGCTTATCTTCGCTACCTTTAGCAAATACAGCATTGTCGAACTGTTTAACCATCGCACCTTTCGCAAACTCACCCAAGTCTCCGCCCTTCTTCTTCGACGGACACGTTGAATGGCGCTTCGCAAGTTCAGCAAAGCCACTCCCTTTTTGAAGTTTTGACTTAATCGATTTCGCTTCACTCTCCGATCGAACAAGGATATGCGATGCGCAGGCTAATTGTGGCATTGGCTATTCACTCCCCTTTTAATACAGCTAGTTATTAAGCGCACATCCGTACTAGGCGGCCTGGTCGTGCCGCTAGGACCTGATCATTTTCAATGACCTGCTCACCCGATACAAAGGTCGCTCTATAACCTGAAACAGGTTGCAATAATCGTTGACCACCTGCTGGAAGATCCTGCACCATCTTCGGAACACCCAAGGACAAGGCATCATAATCAATCACGTTGATGTCTGCTTTCTTGCCTACCTCTATTCGACCACGATCCTTTAGACCTAAGTAGTCCGCACCGTCAGCGGTTAGCATTTGTAATGCACGACTGAGTTTGATTCCAGCCTGCCCTTTGTTGACTCTATCTCGCGTCCAGTAAGATAAAAGATAGGTTGGGAAACTCGCATCACAAATGGTACCAACATGTGCGCCACCATCACTTAAACCAGGCAAGGCTTTAGGATGTTGCAACATAGTGTAGACATTGTCGTAATTCATTTCTGTATAGTTGTAGACAGGAAAATAGATCAGCGCATTGCCGTCATCTTCTAACAATATGTCGTAAGCTTTTTCCCAAACGCTAATTCCGTCACGACGTGCTTTGCCGGCGATAGATGTTTCATTGCTCTGCTCATAATCAACGGTCCCATCATTATCAAGCTTGAACATTTTCTCAGCCAAGTCGGGAAACTGGGAAATCATAATATCCACTAATGGCGGCACGAATGATCCAGGGCCGGCTAGCTCCACAATAGACTCTGACAACAATTGCTTTTTGAAATCAGGGTCACGCATTATGGCCACTCTTTCGGCCAAAGACTTGTCGCGGATGGCAATATAACTAGGAAATGCCATCATTGGGTGGAAGGTACAATTCAAACCATTAAATACACCTATCGCGCGGGGAGCTACCTGCAGGCTAATGTCTAAACCGTCATCATTCAGTGCCTCGCTACGCTTTATAATTTTCATCCAGTCATCTGGGGCGAAATCTCTTTGCATCAGAGACATAGATCCAGGCCTACCACCGCTCGCCCGAAAATACGCTTCCATCAATTCAAACTCTTTTTCAAAGTTATCTTCCGGGCGTACCATGTCAAAGTCGTTCACTGCTTGCAGCACGCCGTAATCCAAACCTTGAAACGCGGTGGCAATACCGACTAACTCATCTTTACTGGCTTCACTAGCAGGTGTCCACTCACCATCAGCTGTTTTGTGCACATCCGATCGGCCAGTTGAAAAGCCAACCGCACCTGCTTCCATGGCTTCGCGAACCATGGTTTGCATCTTTGCGATATCTTCATCATTCGCCGGCTCATCAAATACCGCTCGATCTCCCATTGCGTAAACGCGCACGGGGTCATGCGGCACAAGCACTGCAAAGTCGATGGTGTGGGGTCGCTTGTCAATCGCGTCCATGTACTCAGGAAAAGTTTCCCATTCCCATTGAATACCTTCATGCAAAGCTGTGCCCGGTATGTCTTCAACGCCTTCCATGAGCTTAATAAGCTTGTCTCTATCTCCCGCCTTACAGGGGGCAAAACCGACTCCGCAATTTCCTAAAACCGCCGTGGTTACTCCATGATTCACTGAGGGCTTAAGCTCTTCATCCCAAGAGATTTGTCCATCGTAGTGAGTATGTACGTCTACAAAGCCGGGGGTAACAATGGCACCAGCCGCATCAACAATTTGTTTAGCTTCGCCGACACAATCGCCCACCTCGACGATAAGGCCATCTTTAACAGCAACATTTTTCTTCACGGCTTCTGTGCCATTGCCATCGTAGACTAGGCCATTTACTATTTTTAGATCGTACATATAAAATTACCTTTTAGAATTACTTGTAGAGCTACCTGCTAATTTTGTTCACTTAATTATTCTATCAACTATTGAAGCTGACGTTCGGCCCCTCAACCTAAATACCATCACCAAGACTAAACCGGCCAAAATATGCCAAGTGCCCCACAAGCCCGCGACAGCGGCCGCTCCGCCAAGGCCTCCTAACTGAGTCAGTAATATCACAATCCCAAGTCCCGAGTTTTGGATCCCGACTTCAAAAGTAATGGCCCGCTTTGACGCTTCATCTGCTCCGCTCAATTTTGCAGTGATGAACCCCAATAAGAAAGCACAAAAATTATGAACCGCAACAATACCGATCAACCCAACACCAATTGCAATAAACTGGTCTAGATATTTATAAGATGAACTCAGAATGATGATCAATAAGCCGAGGCTAGATAAAATGACGAGTGGTGAGCGAATACGAGCTGATAACCTCGGTAGGTAACGAGCCATAGTCATACCAAGAACCAGAGGCAGCGCAAGAATGACGCTAGTCTGCACTAAAAAACTAACCGTATTAAATTCTACTTGCGTCAGCAACTGACTGGTCGGAGGATAAAGTGAACACCAAAAAACGATCGAGATAGGCGTGATAAATGCGGCAGCAATGCTTGAGGTTGCGGTTAGAGATACTGAAAGCGCCGTATTGCCACGCGCCAATAAAACCAACATGTTGGAAACATTACCACCAGGACAACAGGCAATTAAAATCATCCCAAGAGCGATGGAAGGTGCTGGGTCAATCAAAAAACACAAGCCCAAAGTCAATAAGGGTAACAATATGAGCTGACCAATGACTCCTCCGAAGTAGACCTTTGGTTCTTTTTTAAAAAAACGGAAGTGCTCAGTGCGCAAACCAAGCGCGACCGAAAACATCATCAGCGCAAGAGTTAGCGCCAAACCAATTTCGGAACTCTGTCCTAACTCCAGCTGAAAGCTATCTATGTCATTCATTTCGCTCAGTAGCCCATTTATTCCTTGAGTTTATATCCAGTTCTAAACATCCATGAAACCGTCAACAAACAAAGGGCTAAAAATGTCAGGATGATGGCCAAGCTGGTCCAAACGTTAACGTCTGCGACTTCAAAAAAGCTCCATCTAAAGCCACTGACC
>CAJQNY010000009.1 GCA_905479805.1 uncultured Arenicella sp. | reverse complement strand
GACCAAGATATCGACGAACGCATAGAGCTCTATAGCGTATCCACCACAGGTGGTTTATCAGCCCAACTAAACCTTGAATTGGTTGCGCTTGGCAATGTGTCAAATGACTACAAAATAAGCTCTGATAGCCAATACGTCGTTTACCGTGCTGATCAAGATGTGGTTAACTTCATAGAACTTTATAGCGTTCCTATCCTTGGCGGAACGGTGACAAAACTCAACGAACCTCTATCACCTGGCACGGACGTTAATAGTTTCAATATCAGCGGGAATAGCGATATCGTCGTGTATTTGGCTGACCAAGATGCGCTTAACGAGCTTGAGATCTTTGCGCATCTACTAACCGATGAGGCCGCACAGGATGAAGAGTTTTGTGTGCCAATCAGAGCAAGCAATGGCAGTATTGCGCTCATCTGCCTTTAGTCAACACGCCTACGCCAAATTAGCTAATACACATAAGCAGTTACGTGATCAGTAATGATTTTGGGGGTATTAATATCTCAGAACTTTATTTCTATCCAAGTGAGAGAACTTAGAGATTGATTGCACTTCTACTTGGACGGCATACAAGCCGTTCAATACACGGTTGTGGGTATCGTTGACCTGCAGCATTGAGAACAAGTAATCAATTAAGAGGACGTTTTGGATGAAATTTAGAATATTTTGCTTTTGGGTTTGCGCATTGCCTTTTGTGACTGGCTGTAGTCATACGTTAGTAGAGGGAGCAGAAAGTGTTTTTGTACACAAACAGGTGACTAACTTTCTTGATGATTGTGAAAAGGTTGGGCAATTTGTATCTAGTTATAATACGTTAACAAAGGGAACCATGAACAATTCTAGAGAAGTTCGTGTAATAGCTCAAAACCGAGCAAAGCAGGAATTCAATGCTGATAACATCGTCATTCTGTCTGAAGGCTTCGGCAATGGGTATGACTATCAGGCTCAGATATTGGCGTATCGTTGTAACTAAGGAGTCTAATTTGGGGTGGTAAATAGACATCTAAGTATCAATCTATCGAAACTACTAACTATTGAAATTGAAGATAGTTGAGGGTTGAGCAAACAATCGTGGCACCGATAGCAAATTGATCGCTATCGGTGCTGTGATTTCGTCGGGTTAGTGAGTCCTTCGCTCTCCCAGGCTAATCAAATAGTCATCAACACGCGCGAAAAGCCACTTAACAAAAAAATGGGCTAAAGCGATTACCTTTTTTATATCACCCATCTGATTGGTTAGCGGTAAATAAGTTGGAGCGCAATGTCTTGCCTTTGACCCTAAATATAGTTAGTTTGGTTCAACCACACACTAACTAGCACAGTGCTATTCGTGCTTTTTTAAGGCGCAACCATCTCAAATTCACGAACTCTTATTATCATTTTTGCGTATCTATAAGATATGCGCTGGATGGGTGAAAAAGTGCAAATGCTGGTTATTTTCGATAGCAACTAGACAAGCCATATGACAGAGAAATTGAATGAGGCACCCGGTTCAAATTCAGGAACTTTTCTCGATTTTCCCTTTGCAGAAAACCTAGATGATCTTGATGCCGACATTGCCATTTTAGGGGTTCCCCATGGAATGCCGTATCAGGCGGCAACAACGCCAAACGAACAAAGCCGAGCGCCTGACATTCTTCGTGGTACGCCGTGTAAAGAGGATATTGAATACAGCAAGAACCACTATGACTTTGACCTCGATGGTTATCTTCTTGATGACAAAGAGATTAAGGTGGTGGATTGTGGCAATGTAACCCATGATCCAGACGACCACAAAGAGCACTATCGTCGTGCCGAACAAGCCGCACGAAAGATATTTAGTTGCGATGTTCTTCTAATTACGCTCGGAGGTGATCACGGTGTACCAATCCCTGTGATGAGAGCGCTCGAAGTTTTTGATAAGCCCATTACCTTGGTGCACGTTGATGCGCATTTAGATTGGCGTGATGATGTCAATGGTGAACGAGAGGGTTACTCAAGCCCAATTAGACGGGCTTCGGAGATGCCGTGGATTGGCGAGATTATACAAATCGGCTTACGCGGAATCGGCAGTGCTAGAGCTAAGGAAGTAGCCGATGCCCGTGCTCATGGTGCCGATTTAATTACCGCCTACGAGATGCATGAAATAGGCATGGAGGCGGTACTAGACCGCATTCCGGACGGCGGTCCGTATTATTTGACGATTGACGCTGACGGAATAGACCCAACAATTATGCCTGCCGTTCTGGCGCAGACACCCGGCGGTCTGGACTGGATTCAACTAAGGAGGCTCGTACATGGTCTAGTAAGCAAAGGCCGTGTCGTTGGGATGGATATCGTCGAAATCGCACCACAATTTGATGTCGGAAATACAACCATGATCCATGCAGAGAGGCTAATCTGTAACTTTATCGGGGCATCGGTTAGGGCTGGTAATTGCAGATGAAATTCAACGTTGCGAGTTTACGGCGTTGGCTGGTTATGACGGTGTTAAGCCTGTCGGGCGGAGTAATATTTTTATTGCCTTACCTGCAAGAGGTTTACTATAAGCCCCTTGCCGACGCACTCTCTCTTAACAATACTGAAGTGGGGTCTTTGCTAAGCGCTTATGGTGTCACCGCTATGCTCACTTATGCGCCAGGCGGCTGGCTCGCTGATCGCGTATCGCCTCGCAAGCTGCTCACAACGTCGCTGCTTCTTACCGGGGGGCTTGGTTTCTATTTCGCTACCTTTCCGAGTTATAAAATTAGTTTAGGTATTCATGCGGTTTGGGGAGTCACCATTACTCTACTTTTTTGGGGCGCTATGATTCGAGCAACCCGAAACTGGGCACCAGCGAGTGATCAAGGCAAGGCGTTTGGAATACTTGAGTCAGGAAGAGGGATCGGAGAAGTAGCTGCTCAAACAGCTATGCTGGCTCTGTTTGGAGTACTTGGCAGTACAATTGCCGCTCTCTCGGACGTAATTATGGCCTTCTCAACGCTCATCGTTACGCTGGGTGTCATCGCTTGGTTTACCTTAGAAGATGATACGAGGGGGCGTGATATCAGCAAAGACCAGCCTAAGGTAGGTGTCAAAGACATTGTTGCCGTGCTGAAGATGCCGACGATCTGGCTAATTGCCATCATCATACTCGCCGCCTATTGTGCGTATTGGGGAACGTTTCGGTTCACCTCTTATTCAACCGATATCTTCTCCATGACGGTAACCATGGCCGCAGTCATCAGTGTTGGGAAAATGTGGGGTAAGCCACTAGCGGCCATAGCGGCAGGGTTCGCGTCTGACAAATTAGGCATCGCGAAAACAATCGCATTTTTATTTGTTGTGCTAATTGGATCTTTTAGTTTGTTTGCAATATTGCCGGGTGAAGCTGTGTTGCTTCCCATAATGATTATTAATATTGCGATTGCATCACTTGCCGTTTACGCATTGCGTGCGATTTACTTCGCACTGCTTGACGAAGGCGGTGTTCCACTGACAGTAACGGGCACAGCGGTCGGTGTGGTTTCGGTGATTGGGTTTACGCCCGATATTTTCATGCCGTTAATCGGTGGTTCGATTTTAGATGCTTTTCCCGGTGCAGAGGGCTATCGATATTTCTTCTTCATGGTGGCGGGCATATGTTGCATGGGGCTTATAGCGGCATTAACAATGTGTCGAAGGCTATCTGCTAATATATAGACTCTTTCGAAATACGCTTCGGCGAGCAGTTTCAATGTCGCGAGTCTGAATAGTTACTTCGGTTTTTGCTCGGGCCACAGCATTTAAGGATTCGGTCAAAATGTAGGTGCCTATTTTGTGAAAATTGAGTGCTGAGGGAATAGTAATTCGCATAGTATTTATACATAGATGTTTTACGATTTTCAGGAGGAAAATGAGATGCAATACTTTTTACTATTTGTTTGTCTGGTTTTGACAGGATGTACCCAAACACCTTATCGCTTACCCTATGTCAATGGCACCGAGGTGGAGGTCATGCAGGACCATACAACGCACTCAACCCCGACGGCTGAGATGTTTGATATACGCGCAACCTCGGCCAATCAAACTCTGGCTGCGGCAAAGGCGGGATGGGTGCGTTTTATCAAGGATAGCGGCAACAGTTCTGCATCAACTAATAACTATGTTTGGATTGAACATCCATTAAATTATTGTCAGCCTCCAGGTTCAGCAGCTCCAGGAACAGAAATCGCCATCCCTTGCAAAAGGTGTAACAAAGGACTGGGGCGCTGCAACGAATGGACGCTTTACGCCCATATGGTTGAGGATAGTGTGACCGCAGCTGCTGGAGCAGGGCTCTCAGTAGGTGATTGGGTGACAACAGGACAGCCCATAGGCGTAGAGGGCGACGTGGGTTTTACACCGTGCGGGGCATCCGTTACACCTTTGTGTGGGCGACATGTTCATTTTGCGGTCTGGCGGTTCGAAGTCGATTCGCTGTTAGCGAGGCCATCGCAGGATGGTGATTATGAAGATTACGTGGATATGTATGGCCGACCTGAGTTGGTGCCGCGCTTTTGTACCTCAACGGGGCTGCGCTATCCACGCCAGGGCGATGTGTATGTTGTGGCAGACTGCCCGTAAGGTGAGTAAATAGCGACAGTACTTATTTCGAGACAGCTAAATTTTAAGACAGGATTAGACACAAATCAGCATCTAGGCTCGCCATGGTGTGTGATTTTATTCATCAGTGATGTCAGTCGGTTCGGCGGGCATAAATCAAATTGCATTTCCCCTAGAATTAAGTCGCTTGCTTTCTGAGCGATGACAGGTGAACATAATAAGCCCCATACCTAATTTCTAAAATATAATGACGTGTTTTCAACTCAGAACTTTCTTCACCTCCATAATTCTACTGGCCTTGTTAAGCAGTTGCGCGAGCGTTCAGTACGATCTAAGCCATCAAACTGCTACGGCATTTCCTGACTTTGCTTCAGTCTCACCAGGCGATGCATTTGATGCAGGTAAAATTGGCGAATTAGAAAACCGTATGCAGAAATTTGTGTCCGATGGCGATGCCATGGGCATAGCAACGTTGTTAGTGAAAGACGGCAAGATAGTCAGTCACACCCAGGCAGGCCTGCGGCATGTTAAAGATGGTGCGCCCATTAACGAAGAGACCTTGTATCGAATTTACTCAATGACTAAGCCAATTACCGGTGTCGCGCTGATGACGCTGTATGAAGAAGGGCGATTTTCCTTAGATGACCCTGTTTCAAAATTCATCCCTGAGTTCGAAAATCTCACCGTTGTTAAAAGTTATGATAAAGATGGCAGCGTTGAGATTGAACCATTAGATCGACAGCCGACCATGCGCGAGCTAATGAGTCACACAGCGGGTTTTGCGTATGGCCTATATGGTTCTGACCCGAGCAATATTGCCTTCATGAAAAATGGTATTTTAGCGTCTCCAGATCTTGATACTTTGATTGATCGAGTAGCCACTGTGCCACTAATGTACCAACCGGGTGAGCGTTGGTTCTATTCTGTGGCGGTGGATATACAGGGTGCAATTGTTGAACGCCTAACCGGTATGAGTTTTGGTGAATATTTGAATTCACGTATCCTCCAACCTTTGAAAATGACGGACACTGGCTTCTATGTGCCGGATAGCGAATATGACCGTTTTTCTGATGTGTTTGGATACCACCCAGTCAGTAAGGAGTTTCAGCTGTTGCCATTTAAAGAAGCAAAATACAATGTGCTTGGTTCAGTTGCTTTTACCAAAGAAGGCACTGGCATGGAATCTGGTGGAGGTGGTCTGGTCTCATCGCTTGGCGACTACGCCCGGTTTTGTCAGATGTTGGCTAACGGAGGCGAATTAGATGGACAGCGAATTCTTAAACCAGAAACCATTAAGCTAATGCGCACAAGCGTATTAGATGAAAAACAGAATGTCTCAATTTCAGGCACATTAACTCAGGCCGCCGCTGGTGATTTGGGCTTGGGCTTCGGACTTGATTTCGGAGTAATTCATAACCCCGATAACATTAAGCACAAAATGGGTGACGGCAGTTACTTTTGGGGTGGGGCAGCCGGTACATGGTTTTGGATAGACCCAACGCACAACCTTTATTTTATTGGCATGATTCAACGTTTTCCTCAAGGTGGGCCTGCGGTGGATTTCAGAGGTATTTCAAAAGATTTGGTTTATGAGGCTTTGAATCAATAATAAGCTGGGTGTGTCTCTCACTGATACATGAAAAACCTACCAGGAAATGCATTCGGCCCAGACCACTAGGAGATTTAGAATGACAGCACGTATCCACCTAAGTGCCGCCAAAATAGCCATCTCTATTTTCGGCGCAGTGGCTATTGCAGCGTGTGCCACTGTGAGTAATGACGAACCATCACAAAGCCACCAGGAAATAGCGCGTGCGGTGCATCTGAAAAGCTTGGTGATTGATGCGCACGCCGATATCGTTATTCCATCTACTTCTCGCAGTTATATGTCTGCAGATGGTACTTCTAAGGTTTCACCAGAGAAATTAAGAGCAGGGGGAGTTGGCGGCATTGTTATGTCAATTGCAGTCGGCCCTGGGCCTCGAACAGCAGAAGCGGATGCGGATGCACGTAAGCTTGCTGACGAAAAAATGTTAGCCATTCAAGGGCTGCTCTCAACCAATAAGGATACGTTGTTACTAGCTACTTCTGTACCTGATATTGAAGTGGCGAAAGCTGCCGGTAAGACAGCCGTTGTTCTTGGATTTCAAAATGCGCGATCGCTGCAAGGTAATATCCAAGCATTGGATTCTTTTTATGACCAAGGTGTACGCGTTTTTGGTTTAAATCATTTAGCACATAATGATTTTTCGGATTCGTCGCGCCCCAATTACATCTCAGCAACATCGTCTTACGAAATCAGAGAACAACATGGCGGTCTGTCCCAGCTTGGTGTAGAGGCAATTAAGAGAATTAATGATCTTGGTGCGATTGTAGATGTGTCACAGCTATCAGAAAACGCTACCTTACAAACAATTGCACTGTCTCGATCACCAGTAATCGCTAGCCACTCAAATGTGAAGGCAATTACCAATGTCACCCGTAACTTGTCTGATCAAGAAATAGATCAAATCGGAAAATCGGGTGGGGTAATACACATTGCTGCCTTTGGCGCTTATCTTGTTGATCTTTCAAAGGAAGAAACCTTGCACGCAATCAGAGAAGTTCGATTGAAGCATGGCCTACCACAAACTTATTCCTATCCTTACGAGCTCTATTGGGAGTTACCTGACGCAGGCTCAAAAAGAGCGTTTTTACTAGAGATGCGCAGCGTAATCGGCCCAGGAAGTATTCAAGATATGCTGAACCATATAGATTATATCGTCGAACGAATTGGTGTCGATCACGTGGGTATTGGCAATGACTTCAATCACGGCAGTGGAATCGAAGGTTATGCAGATGCCAGTGAATCTTTTAACTTGACCCTGGCATTGATAGAGCGTGGTTACTCACCGCAAGATATCGAAAAAATATGGGGCGCAAATTTTCTTAGAGTTTTCCAGACGGCTAAATCTTTAAAAAGACCTCTATAGCTTATTTTTCTTGCTTACCGACATTGCTATCAGGCAGGGCATAGGCAATAAGGTAATCGCCTGCGGGGCTTCCGCCGGACCAATGACCACCGACAGCGACCACTACATATTGTTTGCTCTTGTCTGAAAGTTGGTAACTCATTGGCAGGGCGTTGGCGGCGGTGGGTAGTCGAGTTTTCCAGAGTTCTGTGCCGGTTTTTACGTCAAACGCTCGAAAGGCATGTTCATTGCTCACGCCGGAAAAAACCAAGCCTCCCTGGGTGATCATGGGCGCTGCAATTCCCGGTAAGCCTTTAATCCACCAAAATGGAAATGGTGCTAGATCGCGAGAAGTACCAAGCGGCACGCTCCACAAAACTTTGCCTGCTTCTAGGTCCACCGCATCCAAAGTGCCCCAAGGTGGCTCTACGCAGGGTAGGCCCAGAGGAGACATTAGAAAGTTGGTGTCAAGGCAGTATGGAGTGCCATCCTGTGGTTGTTTTGAGTCAGCGCAATCTTCACGTGGTGTGAGCTTGATATATCCTGGCAGCTTGGTGGTGAATACAACCATCACGTTGCTATTGGGGTCAATGGCGGGTGAACCCCAATTATTGCCGCCGCCACTGCTGGGAAAATGCATGCTGCCCTTAGTTGATGGCGGTGTATACAACCCTTGGTTTTCGAGCGCTGCAATTTTTTTCTTGCAAGAATATTCATCAAAAGGTGTTAAGCCCCAAGCGTCTTCGGGCGTGATAACGGTATCTACTAAATACGGAAGATGCGTAGGGAAAGGCTGGGTGGGAGCAAGGTATTCTCCTTCGACTGCTCCGCTTTGTGGAACCACTTTCTCTTCGACCGGCCAGATCGGCTTACCCGATTCACGGTGCAAGGCAAAAGTCATTCCCATCTTAGTGATTTGAATTACCGCTGGTACTGTTTCACCATTTATGTCCAGATCAATCAATGTTGGTTGGGCAGGTGCGTCGTAATCCCAAATGTCATGATGTACAGTCTGGTAACTCCAAACCACATCGCCAGTGTCGCCATCTAAGGCAACTACCGAACTAGAATAGAAATCGAGCCCATTTCGTTGCCCTCCATAAA
Source organism: uncultured Arenicella sp. (assembly GCA_905479805.1). Lineage (GTDB taxonomy): Bacteria > Pseudomonadota > Gammaproteobacteria > Arenicellales > Arenicellaceae > Arenicella. The sequence continues at coordinate 883 of CAJQNY010000009.1, read as the reverse complement.
AATCAGGTGACATATTTCCCGTAGGCACAAAAACCAAGTTACGTTCTTTGTCGACAGAAATAATAGACCACACATTGGTGGTACCATTGAGAAAGCTGCCATCGGTATTCTTCGCTGCTGCATTGTCAGGAATAGGATTCCAGGTCCATTTTAATTCGCCGCTACGAACATCGTATGCTCGCACTACACCACTGGGTATGTCGACACGTCTGTTGTCTAAGACACTTGATCCAGTAATCACTAAGTTGTTCAGGATTGCAGGCGGGGAGGTGACACCGTATTCCCATGGTTCAAATTTTGATAAGCCGTAGCTTAAGTCCACTTCCCCTTTATCGGCAAAGCCTGAGCATTTTTTACCCGTGTCCGCATCGAGACTTATTAAGCGCCCGTCTAATGTCCCACTGAATATACGGTGTTCACAAGCTCCTGTTTTCCCCGACTGCCAACTACTGACTCCACGGCAGCTTTTGAAAAAACTCTCTTTATACTTCACCTTGGGGTCGAAGGACCAAAGCTCTTTTCCGGTGGTGGCATCGAGAGCAAAGACTCGATTAAACGGAGAGCAATAATATAAGCGGTCATCAACCAATATGGGGGTGGATACGTGTGAGCTTTGTGACCCGAGTTTGGAACTCACTTCAGTGCTATCGATTACATCGCCGGTGGTGTGACGCCAAACTTCAACCAATGAGGAAACATTCTCTGATGTGATTTGTGTCGCTTGCGAGAAATGAGTGCCGCCAGGTGTTGAGCCATAAGTTGGCCATCCAGCTAGGTTCTTCTGCGTATTGCTTTCAGCGGCGCCAGCTTGCTGAAACACTAGCAGGCCAAAAGCGGTAATTGCTAGTTGGGGTATGGTCCACGTTGATTTGTTCATTTTATT
>CAJQNY010000008.1 GCA_905479805.1 uncultured Arenicella sp. | reverse complement strand
GGTATCAACGCCGTATTTCAATACGAATTCAGCGATGATGAGAACCACTATGTGGTAATCGCGGATGGCACTAAAGACATTCAAAAAGGCACACATGATGAGCCTACCGTTACAATAGCTACCGATATTGGTACTTTTCTAGGTGTCTCTGATGGCAGCATTAATGGTATGCAAGCGTTCATGTCAGGCAAACTAAAAGCAACCGGAAATGTCATTCTTGCGCAAAAAATGAGTGCCCTTTTCCCCATTAACGGCTAATCATTAGTCGCGAATATGCATAAACGAACTATCCCGGTTAGATTTCATAGGGTTGAGGTTGTTGGCTTAGGCCAGCAACCTCGGCTTAGTGATTTTGTGGAGCAGTTGCGTCACCTGTGTATATTCATTGGATTTTTAGTTGCCGCTATGCTTTGGGCTGGCTCGACACTCGCCCAAACACCGCCGCCAAAAAATCCCTATTTAGCTGATTCGATCTATCCATTAGGGCATGGTGGATCGCATCAGCAAGATAGCTTGCCAGTAGCAGGGCCTGAAGATAAGTCCCGAACGTTATTGGCTACCGAAATTCAATACACACATACCGGCCCCGCATTTTTTGGTGCCTCAACATCTGGGCCTTACACAAGCGGCCGTCGTGTAATTTGGGGCAATGGTTTAGATCGAATAGTTAAAATCGATTATCAGACCCATCAGGTAATCAGCACCCTGATGCTCGAAGATGCCGAAGAACACTACGATGAAGCCCGCGCTGACGAAGCAATAGATTACTTCGATGACAGTAATGATGGTTTTTTCTCATTAGTAAAAGCGTTTCGCGAGGCACAAAAACTTCGTTCCCTAGCCAGTGTTTACACCTTGCTAGATAGCACTAACACCTATTTCATTGCGAATAAGCATGGATACATCGAAGCATTCGGAGATGCCGATTCGAATGACCCTAGCTCTGAGATAGAACTCAAACGGCGTTTTGATTTTCCTACCGAAATCACAGGCTATAGCTTAGGCATAAACATGACCTATGACGGTTGGCTTGTCATAGTCACCGAACATGGTTATTTGCTAGCACTTAAACCAGACTTTAGTGAGTATCGTATCGGCCGTTTGCAACACGCTGATGGCGCTGAAGATAAGGCCACACGCTCACCAGGTTATGGCTGGGTACGAAATGCATCGGCGATTGATACGGACGGCGGCATCTACATCGCTTCACAAGAATATATGCACAAAGTTATCTGGAATGGAGATGCCTTTAGTGCCAATCAAAACGATGGTGCATGGGCTGTTGCCTACGACAATAGCTGGGGACATGGCACGGGTGCCACGCCATCACTAATGGGCTTCGGTGAAAGTGACGACGAACTTGTGGTGATCACCGATGGTAACCCCAGAATGAATCTGGTGGTTTATTGGCGCGACCAAATACCGCAAGCTTGGGCGGGTATAGAAGGACAACCTCGCCGTGTGGCGGGCATTTTACCGGTCACCATGGGCGAACAAAATCTAGATAGAATTCAATCTGAGCAATCCGTGGTCGTTGAAGGTTACGGCGCATTGGTTGTGAACAATAACCCACGTAACGCCCCTTGGTATTTACCGGGGCGAGCGCATAGCTTGTTGTTGAGTTATCTCGGTAGCAACCCCAAGCATCAACCATACGGTGTACAAAAGTTTTCGTGGAACCCACAAATCAAACAACTCGAGAATGCATGGGTGAACAATGACATTAGCTCACCCAGCTGTGTACCAATCGTCAGCCAAGTTAACGGCATGGCCTATCTTATTGGTGCCAGAAATAATAATTGGACGTTGGAAGCGATGGACTGGGAAACCGGTGAAAGCCAATTTCACTACGCAATTGGCGGCCAACGCTTCAACCCTTTTTTCTCCGGAACCCTGCTTGATGAAGATGGGCGGATTCATTACGGAACACCTTGGGGCAGGGTTCGTTTAGAACCTCAACTCTAAGGGTTAACTAAATTCACACAGCGACCTAGGTCACTGAGGAGAATAGTAAAAGAAGTAGTAGTAAACCTAGTTTGTTATTGGAATTGAGACATAAGGTGTCATTTAGACGCCTTAATCGATAAATATCCGCAACTCATGCTAGACAGTTTGTAAGTGAATATTTTCACATCAGCCTGTCCTCAGAGTTATTTGGCCTGATATGCTTAGTGGAACGAGTATTTTAGTTATTCGTTTTACTAAGCTGAATGTCGGACCATATCTGAGGACGAATATTAAAAAGTAAACCAGCAAACCAGAGGAGTAGAAACATGAAGATGAAGCTAAAGCTTATTTCATCAAGTATTATTTTGGGGGGAATGATGGCGGGAATATCACCTGCTTACGCACAAAGCCCGACGATACTGGAAGAGATTATTGTGACGGCCACGAAGAGGGCGCAAAATGTTCGTGATGTGACTTCAGTCGTAAATGTAGTTGGCGGAGACGAAATCAGTAAATTACAATTACTTGATTTTGAAGATCTAGAACGGGTAACTTCCGGCCTTGTACTGACTCAGTCGAACCCACGTAATGCCACTATTGCTCTGCGCGGTGTGACAGTTGACCCCGAGTCAGGCACAGAGAGCGCGGTAGACGTTTACCAAAATAACGTCTCGCAGCGCAGTGACAACGTATTTGGCGCATTATATGACTTGGATCGAGTTGAGGTTCTTAAGGGACCACAGGGCTCAGTTCAAGGTGCAACATCACCTGGTGGAGCGATCATCGTTCATACCAAGAAGCCAAACTTGGAAGAAACCGAAGGCTTTGTAAGAGCAACATTCACCCGCGGCATTGACGGTGAAAACATTCAAGGTGCGGTTAACTTTCCAATATTGAAAGACAAGTTAGCAATCAGGATTGCGGCCTACGACGATCAGAACGATCGCAATAACGTTGTCAACGTCAACACTGGGCGTAAACAAGACTCAGATGTAACCTCCTACCGCGCATCACTGCGTTGGGCGCCTACAGAGAATCTTGATATTAACCTTGTTCATCAAAACAACGATCAACTGCTCTATGGCACTCCGCAATTAGTAGGTGAGCGAGCGTTTGCTTCCGCTTTCCAAGGCGTGAATGTTGTTCCGTGCTCATTTGCACCGAGTGGCACTGAAAGCTGCCGACGTTTTGACGCAGATGACAAAGCCGCATTCGCCGGTGATGATTCGTTTAGTGCTCGTGAAGCTGACATAACCACCCTGAACGTCGATTGGGATTTAGGTAATACCACCCTTAGTTATATCTATGGTAAGACTGACAGTACCAAAACCTCTCGTACGGTTAATGACGCGTCCAACAACTTTCCACTGCAACAGTTCTTCTATGCGGCTGCGTTAGGGGTTAGGAATGATACTGACTATCTAACCCATCAGGGTACGGTGACAACCGTAGATTCAGATGTGCACGAAATTCGGTGGGCCTCAAAGGACAACGAGCGCTGGAACTGGATGATCGGTGGGTATTTACGTGATCAAGACACCAGCACCGATTTCGAAGCGTTTACGGCTCTACCGTTTATTCCATTGTCTGTCGGAAATAGCCCGCTTTCACCGATTGTATTCACGGGTGGTCATATCGAGGGTATCAACTTTTCGACTGGCGGCACGATTCCCTTTAACAGTAAAACGGACGCCATCTTCACAGCACATGAGTTCCAGGTGAGCGATAAGACGACTATAGAGGCAGCTTTGCGTTACCAAGAAGTCGAACGCTTTAACAAAACTGACATCTTGTTTGGTGCATTCAACCAACCTGAACGAATTTCGATTCAAAATTTGCAAGCCATTAGTTTGAGCCCATTTGTTCCTGTGCAGTTTGCGCCATTTATTGCCGGCCAAGTATTGCAAGGCACCCTGGCTGCGATCGGCTCGACGAACATCGAAGGCGTTCCAGCAGAGTTTCAAAACCCAACGGATGATGCGACTACGGGCCGATTTGCCATAAAGCATGATTTCAGCGACAACTTAACTTCCTATATTTCATATAGCGAGAGTTTCCGTCAGGGCGGTATTTCGATTACTCCAGGCGAAAGCTTGGGCGTGAGTGACTTGTTATACAATAGCGAAACCAGCGACGCGATTGAAATTGGCTTTAAAGGTATTTATCTTGATGGCCGCGCAGAAGTTAATCTTGCTCTTTATACGCAAGACTTCGATGGCTTCTTAGGCTATGTCACTGATTTAGATTACGTCAATATTCAAGGTGCTGTTGAGCCACTCACGGGTGGTCTAGTATTCAACGGTGATGCGGAAAACAAAGGCCTTGAACTAGATTGGCGTATGGCAACAAGTGCAAACTGGATGTGGGGTGGCTCTTTAAGTTACAACGACTCCAAGTTTAAGAATGCGCAGGTTCCTTGCAACATTCGCCAGCCAGGCCAACAAGTTGGACGTTGTTCTTCTAGCTCAAGAGTTGCAGGTATTCCTGAGTTAACCGCTGTTCTATACGGTGAGTACAACAAAGAACTAAGTGGCGGGATGGAGTTTTACACAAGAGCCAATGCCAAATATAACGACGGTATTGTGGCAACACGTGCGGTTGCGTTTGGTACCAGCGCCGGTGAAACGCCATCTTATATGCTGGTTGACTTATTCATGGGTGTACGTGGTGACAAATGGGAAGCCGGTGTTTTTGCTAAGAATATCTTAGACGATGACGCTGAGTTAGACCTTTCCAATCCAGGTGATGGCTTCGACGTAAACGGTGATTTCACAGAAATCAATCGCTTGCGCGAGCGCTCTTTTGGAGTGACTGTTCAATATAACTTCTAATAAATAGTTATAGAGATTTAGGAAGGCCGGCATTGCCGGCCTTTCTTTTGAGTTTTATTTATAGAAACACACTAATAACCAGAGGAACTATCAATGAGTGACTTAGAGAAACGAATTCAGGTACTTGAAGATATCGAAGCCATCAAACAGCTTAAAGCCCGATACTGGTTTGCCTGCGATCGACGTGATGCAGATGGCATCCGCAATTGCTTTGTCAAAGATGGACTGTTAATAGACTTCGGCTTTATCGGTCAATTTACCGACTTGGATGCATTCATTACATTGTTTATGGAAATGACTGACAAGCCTAGCCACATCGACTTACATCATGGCCTAGCACCAGAGATAGAGATTGTTGATTCGAATAACGCCAAAGGGAGATGGCGCATGCAATTTCAACTCATAGAAACTGAAACCCAAGTCGCGCAATTTATGGGTGGCTACTACGAAGACACTTATAGGAAAGAAGGTGACCAATGGATAATTGAAACCACCAAATACTCATTAACCTTTAATTTGATGATGCAAAAAGATTCTGCGGATGTTCTAAAGTTGATCGAAATGGGTGCCGTTCCAGGCTTAGCTTCAGAAGCCTAATTGGGAGAAGGTAAAGCTCGCCCTATTTAATCATCGCCTCTGCCGGCTCAATCGGCTCTCCCATAAAAGCTGCATAGGAATCTGGCTGTGTACCATCTATATCTCGCACATCCATGTCCTTACACAACGCTGAATTCCACCATGAGCGCCCTGAATAATTCATCGCGGTCTTTTGGGAATCTATGGCATCAATAATACGGCCTGACAATTGTGCAGACTCCATACCTGATTTTAGCGGTTCGTATTCTGGCGGCAAAGCATCAGCCTCAATAGCGGGTAACAAACGTTCTGTTTTTACAATGCCTGGCCATAAACCAAAAGCAGCAACTTGATACTCGGCCAACTCTTTGGACATATCCTGCACCATCTTATCTGTACCTGCCTTTCCAATTCCGTAGATCACCGAATGAATATAAGCTCTAGCGGCTGGTGATGAAATATTAACAATCATCCCAGACCTCGCCTCGACCATATGCGGTGCTGTGTAAACACTGGAGACATAATGAGAGCGCATGCCGACTTTGATCATAGAGTCCCAATGTTCATCAATAGGTCGTTCCCAAAACGGTTTCCATTCCAAGAGATCGTCTGGCACTTGATAAACATTGTTTACCAAAATATCAACCTTGCCCTGTTCGTCTATAACCCGCTCAATCAATTGCTTAATTTGATCATCACGAGAATGATCACATTCTAC
>CAJQNY010000007.1 GCA_905479805.1 uncultured Arenicella sp. | reverse complement strand
GATGAATGTGAAATGTTAGAGGCTGCTGATTTCAAGGACTTAATGCATGCTCAGCAGGAACTTAAGACTAAATTCAGTGATCGTTAACTCTGATTTACGCTGCAATTCTCTTTAGCACCCTCACATACTTGTTGTGTAACTGTATTTTTAGAACAACTCATATCTTATGCTGTGCTATTTTATTTAGTCACCGAAAAGTATGAGTTTCAATCATGAAAAAACAAAACGAGGCTTGGTTAGAAGTAGCCATCAATGGTGTTGCCGGCAAAGGCTTTCAACCATTAATCCCCATAACACCCGAAGAGATCATCAATCAAGCGGTGGATTGCGCTAAGGCTGGCGCCACTATTATCCATACTCATGTTTATGACGATAAAGGGCAACCCACTGAGGATGCCGATCTTTATCGAAGAGTGATTGAAGGCATCAAAGAACAAGTGGATATTATTGTCTACCCTACCGTGGCATTGAGTGGCACAGCACAAGAACGCTACGCGCCACTTGAAGCTTTGGCGTCTCATGGATTATTAGATTGGGGCGTGGTTGATCCGGGTAGCGTAAATATCAGCCATACCTCGCAGGTACAGAACGACATCGATGGAATTTCTTACGTTAACCCTGATTCGCATATACGGCATGGCTTGGCTCTCGCAAAGCGCGATGGCTGGCGACCGGCTTATGCGATCTATGAACCTGGATTTCTTAGACTGGGAAATGCCCTAGCGCAACAAGCCGAATTAGATCAAACGCCTATTTACCGACTAATGTTCTCAGACAATTTATTGTTCGGCACACGCCCTACTGAATACGCCCTAGAGTTCTACGCAGAGATGATTAAAGAAGAACTAGGGTCTGACGCTGTGTGGATGATTTCTGGCTTGGATGCCAATATTGAACAATTGATACAACCCGCATTAGACCTCGGCGCCCATGTGCGCGTTGGGTTGGAAGATGCGCCCTTTGGTTGCTCAAAGACCAATCTTCAATTGGTGGAGGACGCCGTAACAAAAATCGATAATGCGGGCTTTGAAATAGTAGCACCCGCTCTTATAGGCTAGGTCTCCACGCAATTTGCATGTAAAGTTTTGGGGCTGAAACAAACCTCATGTATTAGATCAGTATTGAGTAGCTTGATTCTGCGGTAGATTAACCTGCCACATTCGTATGCTTATTCGTTCTACTCTCCTATCAAAAGACATCTTGCTGAATCTATGATCTACATTACTTCTTCTGTCTCGGTACTTGTTGGCTGTTCCTTGTCCAGTCCTGTGATAAACGGCGCTCTGAGTTGGCCCAAGTAATTTTTCGGATAATACGGGTTTAATAAACCAATCTCGCCTAGTTCTCTTGATGGGTCGTGCTGGCGTTCTGGGTGAAAGTAAGTGCCAAATAAGCGATCGTAGACAATAAGGTTATTGCCGTAGTTATTGTTCGACTCTTCGATTTTTTTCGAGTGATGCCAGCGATGAAGATCTACGACATTAAAAAACCAATAGAATTTCCCGAGCTTCAGGTCAATATTACAATGTTGAGAAAACCCACATACTGCAGTGACACCGAGATACATAGCCAGCACGATACCTTCTGCTCCCAGCAGTACTGGAAAGAGCATTTCAGTTAACGTGAACCAGGCTTTATCTACGGGGTGTTGACGAGTCGCGTTCCACCACCAAAGCCGTTCCGCGGAATGGTGTACTGCATGAAATCGCCACAATAGAGGAACTTCATGTGCGAGTCTGTGCCCCCAGTACCGACCTGCATCACCGAGTAAAAGCAATAACACCAACTGGAAACCCACTGGCCAATGGTTTGGCCAGAGAGATCCGCCAACAGTAAGGGCTAGCCATGCGGTGCCGCCTGCAAGTGCTGCAACGATTAAGGGCTTCAAAAATATCGGTAGAATGATGTAAGCTACGGTGCCGCTAATGATGTCGTTTGAGACATCCCCCTTAGTTTGGTTCCAACTCTCTCTGAATGGCATCAAGTACTCTGCAAGCCAAAACAATAGCCCTAGTGAAACAACCACCAGATAAGTGGCAATTGGAACCGACACACCAGACATGATAAATGTATGAATCATCCAAGGTGTTCCCACTAAAGCAAGTGGAAATAGCGCCCACTGCATAAACCAATGTAAACGGTTTTTCTTCATGTGCTTAATCTGACTTATTCGCTTCGGCCAAACGTTCTAAACGCTCCTCTTGCTCTTTGAATGCTGCTTTGATTTCTAGCATGACAGCATCCACATCAGCGGGCCGTGTATCGACTTCGATAATTCCAGTGAGCTTAGTGTCTGGCTTCAGGTCACCTTTCTCAAACAGCTTCCATATCTCCTTAGCGTACTGTGTTTTGAGCAGTTCGGGAGCGTATTGACCGTAGTAATTAGTCATATTTCGTACGTCTCGAGTGAGCATGTCTTTAGCATTGTTGTTGGCGGAGGCATCAACGGCCTGCGGCAGATCAATAATAACCGGACCATTCTCATCCACCAACACATTAAACTCAGACAGGTCTCCATGGATCAACCCCACACAGAGCATGCGAATCACATCCTGCATCACCACTGCGTGGTCATGCCGAGCTTGTTCTGGACTTAGCGACACATCGTTCAAGCGTGGGGCCACATGGCCATCCGCATCGGTAATTAACTCCATCAACAACACGCCATTAAAACAACCATAGGGTTCAGGAACTCGCACACCCGCATGTGCCAACTTATACAAAGCGTCTACTTCGGCACTTTGCCAAATCTCTTCTTGTTGGTCACGTCCAAATTTTGAACCTTTTTCCATAGCACGAGCACGACGGCTATTGCGCACCTTGCGTCCCTCTTGATACTGCACTGCCTTCTTGAAGCTGCGTTTTGCTGCTTCCTTATAAACTTTGGCACAACGAACTTCAGAATCGGATAATACCGTGTAAACAGTAGCTTCTTTGCCACTCATAAGCTGACTGAGTACTTCATCAATCAAGCCATCCTCGATTAGAGGCAATAATCTTTTCGGGGTTTTCATTCGGTATTTTTAAGGGTTCATCTTTGGTGTTCCGACGCATCAGGCTTGGGTTTATTCCATTTAGCAAAAAACTTAAAACACACGCTTTAGGTATGGCCAATTCTAACGTATTCAAGCCATCATGGCTTCCCAGTTTACGTTCATTAACATCTCAGTAGTACTTACCATCTCGATAAAAGCCATCGTTCCATGAAATCAGGTTAGTGCTTACAGAAGCATGAGTCAGTTTGGGCAGCATTGTTCATGTTACTCAGCCCTATCTTGCAGGTATGGTTATCGGCGTGAAAAAAAATTGGTGCAGTGAGGCGTTGAGTGAAATCAAAGCTACCACTTTAATATAGTACCAAATACCATACCGTCATCGCACCGCAATCCCCGACGCCCACATATATTGACGCCACAAAAACTAAGGGTGAAGTTACCTAAATTATATTAAAGGGACGTTGTGAACTTCATGGGTGTTTGCGATGAGTTTGCATTTTTATTTGAGACAATCTCATTGACCATAAACCATGCATAGTGAGTCTTGTCTGGCTTAGGAAACACAATACTTTTTACGTGACTTCTCATGCACTTACCCGATCGCTCTTCAGGAAACCATGCTATATCTTTTACCGTCCCCGAGGTCGAAATAGTAAAAAACAGATCGATTCCCTTCTTAACGTTTTTACTCCAGCAGCCATTCCTAAACCTCTCGTCTTTCAGCAACTGAGCTTGGACCTTGGACTTGTACGAAGTAGACTGGCCTGATAACAGAACACGCTCTAAATACCTAACTTTAACGCGTACTGTTTCATCATCACAACCCGCACAATCATCAAGCTTACTCCGGTCAATACGACGTCCCTCTGAGCGTTTATATAAACCATCACGATGTAGAGTGGCTGTATCCACAGCTTCGACTTGAGGGGTGGTCCAAGTAACTAAAGTACCTGCGACAAAAAGAAATAAAAACGATTTAAATATCATAATATTAATACCTCGGATTTCACCCTATCACAACTCATCCCACCAATTAAATAGGACCGGAGCAATTTTTTCTGTTTTACATTTAGTAATGCCCTCTAAACCCACCGAGCAACAATGAGGCGATATATCGTAGACTATTTGTTTTATGGAGTGATTTTCCTAAACGTTATTTGCTTAGCTTGGGCGCAGCCTGGCTTGCTTAGCGCGCTTGATGGAAAGTACGTCAGATGTTCGTCGTTTGCCTTCGAATCATAAGGCTGACACTCCACAATACCTACCACCCGCAATTACTCTTTGATCACAACACTGTGCAATACAACGCTTCAGCACTCGCCAAGCTACCTCTCCCAGGCATATCAAACTCCTTTTCAACTTGATTCCTTACTCTAAATTAAATCGACTCTGACCCAATTTGTCCTAAACAGGATCACTACTTCGCATCAACGCTTTTCTGATTACCTTGACATCAACGCTATTGAGCCTTTCAAACCCGACGTAAATAAGCGGGTAACCATTACCATTCAGACGGTCAAATCGTGCGGCAGCGCTCGAGTTATTTTCTACGTCCCACTCGATATAGTCGATACCGCTTGCAGCGAATTCTTTTCTTGCTTTCGCACAGAACCCGCACCACGACGTGCCGTACATTACCACTCTAGCCTTTCCGTCTTCAAAATGTGCATTATAGGTATTCTTGGTGCGAGCCCCTAAAGAACCCAAGCCGAATGCTTTAGCATAAGTTTCAATCATCGTATTTTTGGTATAGCCAATTGAAACCTCATCGCCAACGACCAGCACCGGAAATTGTTGACCACCGAATGGTTTGCCGTAGGGTTTAAAGCGTGTTTTGGCGGCTCCATCCTTCATTGGCTGAAGCACTTCAAAGTTAATTCTCATTCGCTTCAGCTGGTTTATAGCTTGGTCACACGGCTCGCAATCATCGATGGTGAAAATTACAACCTTGGGGACACCGCTCTCATCATACTCTCGTTCTGACGAGCCAAAAAGATAAAAAGCTCCAACGCACAAAGCTAAAACAAATACCAACCCTTTCATAAAATAACTCCTTAAACCCGCAATTTATCTAAACCCAATAATAGTTTGGAAGAACATAATAATACCCTAAGTCGAATTCGCCTAAGCTAGAAAACTATTGATTGAAAACAGGAAATTCTAAATACACACGTCGGTATTATTATTCTGTTTCGCAGGTAGCCGTTCCTGATTTCCAGCCTCTCAATTCCCAGCAAAAAACACAAAGGTTGCGTTTCCATAAAAAGACGGTTACATTTCTGTCTTGTCAGCCGTTGTAGTTGATAATAAAAATAGAAGTGCTGACACAAGCCGGGGTCACATACGTGATCACAAAAATTTAGATCCAAGTCCTTAAGGAGGATTTCTAGGGTTGCCTGAACTTGCTTTAAGTGAAGTTTCAAGTGTCGAGATTTGGCCGCTGGTCGTCTATTTTATTGCTGTTATTGCACTAGTTCTTACCATGCTTGGACTGTCCTACCTGTTAGGACAACAACGCGCCAACGCCGCTACTAATGATCCCTTTGAATCTGGTGTTGTCTCTGTTGGCAACGCACAAGGTCGTATCTCTGTCGATTTCTATTTAATCGCCATCTTCTTCGTTATCTTTGATTTAGAGACGGTATTCATTTTTGCCTGGGCCATCGCCTTTTTTGAATTAGGCTGGACCGGCTATTTCGCTATTTTAGCGTTCGTTGCTGTCCTCGTTGTGGCTCTCGTCTATGAATGGCGCTCAGGTGCGCTTGATTGGGGTATTAAAAAACAAACTGCGCGTAGCGATTCTCCATCAACACCAGGCACACTTACGAAAGCCGTGGCTCAGGAGGCCAATTCCTAATGGAATGGAACTTAACACGCCCTGAGATGGGCCCAGGTATCGCTAAGGGCGACGACCCAACCGCCGACTTCACCGATGAAATGATCGAAGAGCAGGTTAAGCGAAACGTCATGTTTGCGCGACTCGAAGATTTGGTCGCTTGGGGTCGAGCACACTCATTATGGCCATTTAACTTTGGCCTCTCCTGCTGCTATGTGGAAATGGCTACTTCATTCACCTCACGCCATGATATTGCGCGCTTTGGTTCCGAAGTTATCCGTGCAACACCGCGCCAAGCTGACTTGATGGTTATTTCTGGCACAGTGTTTCGCAAGATGGCCCCAGTAGTACAGCGCCTTTATGATCAACTAATGGAACCCCGTTGGATTATTTCCATGGGTTCTTGCGCAAACTCTGGTGGCATGTACGATATCTACAGCGTGGTGCAAGGCGTGGATAAATTCATTCCGGTTGACGTCTATGTGCCCGGTTGCCCGCCCCGCCCAGAAGCATTAATGCAGGGCCTTATGATGCTGCAAGATGCCATCAAAGAAGAGCGCCGCCCATTGAGCTGGACCGTTGGCGACCAAGGCATTATCAAACCGAATATGCCGAGCCAAAGAGATAAATTACAAGAAGAACGTAACAAAGCAACCATTTATCGTCCTCCTTCTGAAGTATAGACAGTCGTCTAAAGAGAGATTTAAATAGTTAGCGTGTTTCGTTTTTTCAGGAATAAGAAGTTTCAAGAATAAGAAGTCGCTGCATTATATGCAGTATTAGTTGTAACCCATTTTGAAGTTAGAGGAAGTAGTTAAAAAAATAACAATTTGAGGCTTTTGCAAGAAGTCTAATTTACTCAAAGAACGGCGCGTAGCCGTTGTATTTGAATAAAAGAGTTTTGTTGCAAACGCCTCAAGAATAAGTCGTAGAGAAATAAGAACCTAAATGCAGGCAGTTGAATCTTCAGCAGTACCCGCCGTTGTCACCGAACTTTTCGAAAAGTTTGGCGAGGACTCGTTCGTTGTTCAAAACACGCCCGACAACATCCCTACACTTTGGCTTGGTCCAGACAAACTGCATGAGGTACTTCGTTCCCTAAAGCCTAGGTACGCGTTACTTTATGACCTGTTCGGTATCGATGAACGACTACGCGAAAACCGCGCAGGACAGCCGGATTCCGATTTCACCGTGGTCTATCACCTACTCTCTGTTAGTCACAATAAAGACATCAGGTTAAAGGTCGCTACTCAGGGCGATGACCCTGAAGTCCCCACCATCTCACCCATATGGCCGAATGCTAATTGGTATGAGCGTGAAGCGTGGGACATGTTTGGCATCCGCTTTCGTGATCACCCTAACTTATATCGCATTTTGCTTCCACCGACTTGGGAAGGCCATGCACTGCGCAAAGACCATCCGGCTCGTGCCACCGAGATGGAGCCGTTTAGTCTCGACGAGGCCAAAACAGCCGAGGAGCAAGAAGCGCTACGTTTTCGCCCAGAAGAATGGGGTATGGAAAAGAGCAAAGACGGTACTGAATACATGTTTTTGAACCTAGGCCCGAATCACCCAAGTGTGCACGGCGTGTTCCGCATTGCCTTGCAATTGGATGGCGAAACAGTTGTTGATGCCGTCCCTGACATTGGTTATCACCACCGCGGCGCTGAAAAAATGGGCGAGCGCCAGAGCTGGCCTTCGTACATGCCCTACACCGATCGAATCGATTACTTAGGCGGAGTAATGAATAACCTGCCCTACTGTTTATCAGTCGAAACACTGGGTGGCATTGAAGTTCCAGATCGTGCCAAAGTCATTCGTATTATGTTGTCGGAATTATTCCGTATCTCCAGCCATCTTGTTTTTTATGGCACCTTCGTACAAGACATTGGACAAATGTCACCCGTCTTTTATATGTTTGCTGATCGCGAACGCCTATTTGGCATTATTGAAGCCATTACCGGCGGCCGCATGCACCCAGCGTGGTTTCGAATAGGCGGCGTCGCTGCAGATCTTCCCAATGGTTGGGACAAATTAGTACGCGAATTCATTGATTCAATGCCTGCGCGACTTGATCACTACGAAAAAATGGCGATGCAGAACAGCATTCTCAAAAACCGCACCATCGG
>CAJQNY010000006.1 GCA_905479805.1 uncultured Arenicella sp. | reverse complement strand
CTTTCGGGTGTGTTTGGGCGCGAAGTCCAGATTGACAAGGTAAGTACCGCATTTAGTTGGTTTTCGCCTGCGATTCAAATTCACGGGTTTAGGGTAATGGGCGAAACGCCTAATCAACCTGCTTTGGCTTTTGATTCACTCAATGCAGAATTATCTATTCTCTCAATGCTGATGTTTTGGCCGCAACTTAATCAGTTTGCGATTAAGGAGCCCAGATTAGAAATCGTGTCCTTGCCAGGTAATCGCTTGCAAGTCGCAGGGGTTGTATTGCAGCCCAATCGTGGCTCTATGATAAATCCTAAACGATTTGTATCCTGGTTGCTAAATCATCGCAGTGCAGCTTGGTACGATGGGGAAGTGGTCTGGCGCCGACTGAATGGGCAGTCGCAGACTTACACCGATATGTCTTTCGTCTATCAACGTGATGGTGATCGCCGAGAAATCAGTGCGGCTACGGTGACGCCCAAGGGTCCCTTTGCATTTAAGGCAAGATCCAATGGGGATATATTGGATGCAAAGGACTGGGACGCTGATTTCGAGGTTCTCGGTGACAATGGGCAACGCCTTTTAGCGCCGGAAGATTTAAGTTTGAAGGTCGAACAAGGCAAGGGCCGTCTATTGCTAAAAACGCTTGATATGCAAAGAATTAGCGATTTTTTGTTAATCACTGGGCTCAGTGAGACAGCTTCTTGGATACTGGACGCGAGATTATCCGGAAGGCTTCATGACCTAAAGCTTGATTTTTCTGGAAGTCTGCTTGAATTTGATGAATGGTCACTCAATGCACTCGCATCTGAAGTTGGCTTTCAGTCAACCGAGACAACACCCGGGATGACGAATTTATCAGGGAGGGTGGAGGCAAATGCACAGGGCGGCGAGTTTGCTTATAGTGCTGACTCATCGGTCTTTTCATGGCCAAAGTGGTATGACTCAAACTTCAATATTCAACGGACATCAGGGCAGTTCTCTTGGTCTCTAGCTACTTTGGGTAAGATTCACGTGTCTTTAGAAGATGGTGTTTTTGAAGATGACGTTGTGAATATTAACAATATCAAGGCAAGTTGCGTTGTCGATTTAGAGCGCCGTAGCGTTATTAATATAGCTGAAATTTTTTCATTGGATGCGGTTTCAAACCTGGATTTTGAAGAAGGTAAATTGGTCGATAATAGTGCGACGAAAAAAGCGAAACTAGCGCGACCCTATCTTGAAGCAACGGCTGAATATGCTATTAAGTCGCTCGCTGAGATTGATCGATACTTACCAAATGAACCTCGCATAGAAAAATTTCGAACTTGGTGGGGCAATGCATTTAAGACGGGTACTGCTGAGAATGGAAAAATAAGTTATCTTGGCGATGTCTCTAGATCCGCCCTAAAAGATGGTTCAGCCAAGTTGAGCAGCCAAGTTGACTACACCAATGTTCGTATAGATTACGGTTATCAACGGGATTGGCCAGAATTAAACCGGACGCATGGCAGTGCGACGCTCGAGAATGATTTGCTGACTATCGTTCCCGCAAAGGCTTGGATCGATAACGACGAATTACTGAATCCACAGTTAACCATCAGCTCGTTGATGGATCGTAGCCGACACCTAGATCTCTCTGGTTCGATGAAAACGTCTCTATCAACGGTGATGGAATTTCTTTTCGATGGCCCATTACTACAACCTGAGCAACGCGGGAAAGCTTTGCCTATCCGTGCGTTGGCTGGTCAGGTTGATGCAGATGTTCAAGTCTCAATCCCATTAGGTGATCTTAATCAAACCAAGGTTTTCGGTGTAGCAAGAATTAACAATGGTGAGTTTTTATTACCGCAAGGGGTCCCCATAAATAATGCCAGCGCTGTGGTTGAATTTACCGAGCGAAGTGCGGAGTCGGATAATATCCGTGCTACCTTTTTGAGCGGTCCTGCAAAGGCTCAACTAAGAACGGTTAGGGAAGAGCAACCGCCCGTATTGCGCGTGATCGGGAGCGGTGCTGGTGATATCTCATTGCTGCAGCCATGGGTTGGTGAGCACGTTTTATCTTTACTCGACGGTACAGCTGAGTGGGATGGCATCATTGATATCGATGGACCGATAGTTGATATCCAAGTGAACTCCGAGCTCCAGGGTGTGGAAGTTCTGGCGCCTGAACCGTTGCGTAAGTCAAGAAACGAAAAAGAAGCTTTTTCTGTTGCTATGCAAATAGGAGGCGAGAACATACCACAACAATTCGCGTTCACGTACGGAGAGCATCTAGTTGCAAAATTCTTGGGTGATACGGCGAAGGCCAATTCATTTTTTGACAGTTCTTTGGTGCGTGTGAGTGTTGAAAAAATGCCCGCTATTCTGGAAGTGAAACCAGGAATAAATTTGCAAGTTGAATATGATCAAATTGATTTAGATGCGTGGTTCTCAAACATCATCGATTTGGCTCAACTGGAAACGCAAGGAACAGACACAGCATTTTTAGATGCCATGCGTACGATCAAAGTTAAGGCGAATGATCCAGTGTTTTTAGGGCGACAGTTTGGCGCGATAGAGTTGTCAGCTGTTTCGGTCGATGGTGATTATTGGATAGGTTCGCTCAACGGAGATAATGTTAATGGTACTTTGCAGGCTGCTCCACGCGAAACGACAAGCTCCTATCGGTTTAATTTGTCACGTTTTCACTTAGTTGAAGATCAACAGCCGAGCGATCAATTAGAGGCTATAGATTTGACTCTTAAGCCTGAAAATTACCCCAAAATTGAATTTAATACGAACTCTTTAAAGATTTCAGGCAAACCGTTTGGGCAGCTGGAAATGGCTGGAGAGCCGAGTGGAAGTGAGTGGCAGCTTACTAAGTTCACTATGGTCGATCATGGCATTCGCACATCCGCTACAGGTAAGTGGGTTAATGATAGCGCTAACGGCTCCTTGACTAGTCTCGAAATCGACACGGTGATAGATGAAGCTGGGGATGTACTTGATGAGATGGATTTTGGTGGTGTATTAAAGAAAGGTCATGGTTATTTTAAGTCCCAGGCGAACTGGCTTGGCGCGCCGCATGAGTTCGACTTTGCTAGGTTGAATGGCGAATTTGATATGCGAATTACGGATGGTGAACTAATTAAGGTTGAACCCGGTGGTGGGAAGCTTCTTGGCCTGCTTAACTTTAATGCAATAGCTCGACGTCTGACATTAGATTTCAGTGATGTATTCAGCACTGGATTACAGTTCGACAGAATGCATTACAGCGGTTTGTTTGCCGATGGAGAAGCTATAATGCGTGATGCATACGTGTTAACTCCGGCGGCGTTTTTGCAGCTAGAAGGTAAGCTTGATCTAAAAAAGGAATTGGTTGACTTGGAAATACACTTAGCCCCCGAGCTTGGCGGGAACTTGACATTATTAAGCGCTTTAGCCAACCCTGCAGCTGGGGCCGTTGTTTTTCTAACTCAACAGATATTCAAAGACCAAATGCGAGCCTCAAGTTTGAAGAGTTACCGAGCTCGAGGAACATGGGATGATTTTGAAATTGAAGATATTGGTAATTCACCCGCGTCAGACTCCGCCAACAACAATGAAGCCTCTAACGCAGAATTGGACGACGTGAACAAGGCCACTCAATGAATAAATCTGTGCGTGTAGCTTGCCTGCAAATGAATTCAACGGCATCAGTCATGCAGAACTTAGACTTTGTCGAACAGAGTGTTTGCCAAGCAAAGGATAAAGGAGTGCAGCTATTACTGTTACCTGAAAACTTTGCGCAAATGCCAAAAACCTCCGCTGGCTTACATATAGAAGACACAACAACGACTGTGGTACAAAATTTTTTGGCTGACCTCAGTCAAAAAACAAAGTTACATATTGTTGCTGGGTCAATCCCCATTAAATCACCGGGCAATACGCAACCTTATACGCGTTCAATCGTATTCGATGATGATGGGGAACAAAGTGCACGTTACGACAAGATTCACCTTTTTGATGTGAGTTTAGGCAATGGCGAGAGTTATCGTGAGTCTGCCACTTATAAGGCTGGTGAAGTAGCAGAGGGCGAGTGCTTTGATCTTGTTCAATGTCATGGTCTTACACTAGGATTATCGATTTGTTACGACTTACGTTTTCCTGAAATGTACCGAAAACTGGCTTACCAGGGCGCGCAGTTAGTCACCGTGCCCGCCGCGTTTACATTTGCGACGGGACAGAAACATTGGGAGGTGCTGTTGAGAGCTCGTGCTATTGAGAATCAAATTTTTGTGATGGCTGCTGGTCAGGTCGGCAAACATGAAAATGGTAGGCAAACCTGGGGCAATTCAATGATAATTGACCCATGGGGGGAAGTAGTTTCTCAATTTGCACCATTGTCGCTTGATACTGGCCTGGTAATCGCGGATATTAACGCAGCTCAATTAACGAAGATTCGAAGCGAGTTCCCGGTATTAGAGCACAGCAGGCTTTGATCGAGTAATTAAATTAAATGATGCCCTTGAAGCGGCTGCTGTTCCCTAAATCAATTGTTGTCTTTGTGGATTTAATTGCCATATAAGGTAAACATTCAAACAAACCACAACTTTAATTCAAGCCTACATTATGACCCAGTCGCATTACCAGATAGCGCATGACCTTCTCTTGGAGCCCACCGGATTAGACGATAATGATCTAAATCAAATCATTCACCGTCTCAACGGTGCGGTAAAAAGCTCGGATGTTGATTTCGCTGACCTTTATTTTCAGCACGCTAAGCATGAGTCATGGTCACTCGATGAAGGAAAAGTCAAAACGGGCAGTTTCAATATCGATCATGGCGTTGGCTTACGAGCCATTTCTGGTGAGAAAACAGCGTTCGCATATAGCGAAGATCTAAACAAATCAGCAATATTGGCAGCCGCGGAAGTAGCGTCTGCAATTGGCAGGCAAGGTCAGAGCATTACCCAAGGTATGCCATGGAAGAGAGACAAGGTTACAGCTCTATATGGCGAGTTAGATCCGATTAACGCAATGGGCGATCAAGAAAAAGTGGCTATTTTGCATAAAGCGGATCAGGCTGCGCGTGAACATGATAGCCGAGTAAAAGAAGTGATGGCCAGCTTGTCGGCTGTCTACGAAGCCGTATTGATTGTGCGAAGTGATGGCCGACAAATCGCTGATGTTCGACCGCTTATTCGGCTCAACGTAAGTGTCATCGTAGAGGAAAATGGTAAGCGTGAAAGAGGGTCTACGGGGGGAGGAGGGCGTCTTGGTCTCGATTATTTTGACGATGCATTGATTACCAACTACGCGCACGAAGCGGTCAGACAAGCATTGGTTAGTTTGGAAGCTATTGATTCTCCAGCTGGCACCATGGAGGTGGTGTTAGGTGCAGGTTGGCCTGGAATTTTGTTGCATGAAGCCGTCGGACATGGGCTGGAGGGGGATTTTAATCGCAAAGGCACGTCAGCGTTTGCAGGTCGAATTGGTGAAAAAGTAGCCTCAGAACTTTGTACTGTCGTGGATGACGGCACGCTAGCTGATCGACGTGGTTCGTTGAGTGTGGATGACGAAGGAAATAAAACCGAAAACACCGTGCTGATTGAGAACGGTATTTTGAAGGGCTATATGCAAGATGAGCACAATGCTCAGTTGATGAACATGCCATTGACAGGCAATGGACGACGCGAGTCATTCGCGCACCTCCCAATGCCGCGCATGACGAACACTTATATGCACGCAGGTAAGCATGACTCAGAAGAAATAATTCGCTCGGTCAAAAAAGGCTTGTATGCAGTAAATTTCGGTGGCGGACAAGTAGATATAACATCGGGTAAGTTTGTTTTTTCATCGAGCGAAGCGTATTTGATAGAAGATGGCAAAGTAACGCAACCGGTGAAAGGTGCGACCCTAATTGGCAATGGACCCGAAGCAATGCAAACGATAAGTATGGTTGGTAGTGATTTGGAACTGGATTCAGGTGTAGGCGTGTGCGGAAAAGATGGGCAAAGTGTGCCAGTAGGTGTTGGCCAGCCAACGCTGAAGATGGATGCATTGACGGTTGGTGGAGTACAGTTATGAGCTTAGACTTAATGAGTGCGGCCGAAATAGCAATGGAACATGCAAAGAGCTTGGGCATGGACCAAAGTGAAGTAGCGTTACATCACGGAACTGGAGTTGCCGTAACTGCACGACAGCAAGAATTAGAAACAGTGGAAAAACATAATGACGCGCAGTTGGTTATCAGTGTTTATAAAGATCAGTGCACAGGCTCAGCAAGCAGCGCTGATCTAAGTGAGCATGGTATTCGTGCAAGCGTCGAAGCCGCGATATCGATTGCTAGACAAACTGGCCAAGATGAGTGCTTTGGTTTGGCTGATGAAGATCTCATGGCTAAAAATAAGTTTGATCTTGATCTATATCATCCTTGGGATATGGACGTCGATCAGATGGTCGAACTCGCACTTGAATGTGAAGCCAATGCGCTGGAGTTTGACCCGCGGATAAGTAATAGTGAAGGGGCGTCGCTGAATACCTACAGCGGTACAGCCGTCTATGCGAATTCACATGGCTTTTCAAGTGAGCAAAAAGCGAGTCAGCACAGTATAAGTTGTTCAGTCATTGGTGAGAGTGATGCTGGAATGCAACGAGATTATTGGTACGACAGCGATCGGAATCCAACAAAACTCCAATCAGCAAAAGTTATCGGTAAAACTGCTGCAGACCGAACTGTGCGGCGACTGGATGCGAGGAAAATAGCATCGCGTGAATGTCCGGTGTTATTCGACGCCATTATGGCAAAAAGCTTAATAGGCCACCTCATTGGGGCAATCAAAGGCGGCGTGATTTATAAAAAAGCCAGTTTTATGCTCGATAAAGTGGGCGAACAAGTGCTTCCCGAATTCGTATCAGTTAGTGAGAACCCCCACAAATTAGGTGCAGCAGGCAGTGCGTGGCATGACGGTGAAGGAGTGGCTACTCCACAGCAACGATCTATCATTGGGTCGGGCGTCCTTGAAGGGTATGTACTTGGCTCCTTTACTGCGCGCAAACTGGGCTTACAATCCACTGCAAATTCTGGAGGAGTACGAAACCTATTGGTAAGCAATACCGGGCATTCTTATGATGAGCTGCTTGCACAAATGGGTACAGGCTTGCTCGTAACAGAACTCATAGGCTCTGGCATTAACTCAGTAACCGGAGACTATTCTCGTGGTGCTGCGGGTTTTTGGGTAGAGAATGGTGAAATGCAATACCCGGTTGAGGAAATTACGATTGCCGGAAATCTTTTGGATATGTATCAAAAGATCGTCGCTATCGGTAACGATGCGGATACACGTGGAAACACAGAGTGTGGGTCTATTCTGCTTGATAATATGACGATTGCAGGGAGTTAGATAGGCCCACGAATTACTGGAATTTAAGTCATTTGCAGCTCACAATACTGTGTATAACCAAGTATAATACTCAGGCTTTTCGTTCTCGAGATCACCCTAACTTCAAAGAGATGCCAGCTGTCTACGGTCGAATGACTAAACCGAAGACCGTTGGTGAATATTGCTATGCCAATTTATCAATACAAATGTGTCGAATGTGAACATCAACTAGAGGCCTTGCAGCGCATGAGCGACGCAAAGTTGGTTGATTGTCCTGCCTGTGATAAGCCGGCTTTAAAAAAGCAATTAACGGCGGCCGCCTTCAAGTTAAAAGGCACTGGTTGGTACGAAACTGATTTTAAAAACTCGGGAGCAAAACCAGCAGACAAAAAAGCGGAATCTAACCCATCTAATAGTGAATCTTCCTCTAGTGGAAGTGGCGAAGCTGTGTCAGCAGACACGAGTAAGTCGACAAGTAGCAACGCTAGCAATACGGAAGCTAGTGCCTAGTTTGGTTTGCTTGGAGAAGTAAAGCTAATGCAAAGAATACGTAGATATTTTGTTGCCGGGTTACTGGTGTGGCTTCCCTTGGTTGCGACTTACCTTGTCTTGTCTTTCTCGATAAGTTTGATCGATCGCTCATTATTGTTACTACCGGTTCAGTATCGACCAGAGACCTTAATAGGTTTTGAAATTCCAGGGCTGGGAGTGATTCTAACGTTGGCCCTCGTATTGGTTACGGGCTTAATAGTCGCAAACTTCTTTGGGCGGACATTAATCAATGCATGGGAGTCTGTGCTGTCGCGCATCCCACTTGTGCGGTCGGTATATGGCGCGGTAAAGCAAATAACCGCGAGCTTATTCTCTGATGCTAGCCAATCGTTTCGCGAGGTCGTCCTGGTGGAGTACCCACGGCGTGGGCTATGGATGTTAGCTTTTGTGACAGGTGATACGCCGAAAAAATTTAAAGAAGTGGCGGGTTTGGATTTGCTTAATATTTATGTGCCAACCACCCCCAACCCTACCTCAGGTTTCTACATCATGGTGCCGCCAGATGAAGTGAAACGCCTTGATATACCGGTCGAGGCTGGTTTGAAAATGATTTTATCAGCCGGAGTTGTTAATCCGCTGGATGACCCGATTGAAGCAGAAAAGCTTCGTCAGCAAATGAAAGACAAAAAGAAAAGAGAAAAAGATGAAAGCAATACGTAGTCACAATTGTGTGGAAGTCAATGAAGGCTTGATAGATGAAGTTATTCAAGTTGCTGGCTGGGCACAGCGTCGGCGTGATCATGGTGGTGTAATCTTTATCGACCTACGTGACGCGAGTGCAGTCCTACAGGTAGTGATAGACCCCGACGCAGTCGACGCGTTTGCGATTGCCGACACAGTTCGCAATGAACATGTTTTGCAAGTGAAGGCGAAAGTTAGGGCTAGGCCTGAGGGGACCACCAACCCGGATATGCCAACCGGGATGGTTGAAGTTTACGCCACCGAAATAGTGGTTTTGAATCGTTCTGAACCGATCCCATTTCAGCTTGATGATACTGATATCAGTGAGCCAGTCAGATTGAAGTACCGCTACTTAGATTTACGCCGCGAAGAAATGCAGAAAATATTTCGTTTGCGTAGTGGTGTGACTAAGTTTTTTCGAGACTTTCTTGAAGATGAAAGTTTTGTGGATATCGAAACACCTATTCTGACCAAATCGACTCCTGAGGGCGCTAGAGATTATCTAGTGCCGAGCCGTGTTCATGCTGGCGAGTTTTTTGCTCTTCCGCAGTCTCCGCAACTGTTCAAGCAATTGTTGATGGTGTCTGGCTTTGAACGCTATTACCAAATCGCGCGTTGTTTCCGTGATGAAGATCTGCGGGCAGACCGTCAACCAGAGTTTACTCAGCTCGATATCGAAACCTCTTTCATGAATGAAGAAGAAATCATGGAAATGATGGAAGGAATGATAACTAAATTATTCAAGGCTAAATTGGATGTCGATTTACCTTCACCCTTCCCGAGGATGACGTATCACGAGTCCATTGAGCAATATGGAATCGACCGTCCCGACCTCCGTAACCCATTATTTTTGGTTTCGGTCACTGATCTTGTTAAGAGCGTTGATTTCAAGGTCTTTTCGGCACCGGCAAATTCTGATGATGGTCGTGTGGCGGCTATGCGAATACCCAAAGGTTCTGAGAAATTAAGCCGTAAGCAAATCGACTTGTACGCTGAGTTTGTGGGCAATTACGGCGCCAGAGGACTGGCCTATATTAAGGTAAATGATTTATCCCAAGGAGTAGCAGGCCTGCAGTCGCCTATTTTAAAAAACTTGCCAGACGAAGTTGTTTTAGAAATGATGACGCGTCTCCAGGTTGAAAATGGCGACCTAGTGTTTTTTGGTGCAGATAAAGCAAAAGTAGTGAACGATTCTTTAGCCGCTTTACGTAATAAGGTGGGTGAGGATTTAGACATGCTGCAAGAGGTTTGGTCGCCTATGTGGGTTGTTGATTTCCC
>CAJQNY010000005.1 GCA_905479805.1 uncultured Arenicella sp. | reverse complement strand
AAAAAACTCACCATTGAGTTGATCGACCATGAGTATGAGGATATTGGGTTGGTCTGACATACGGCCCCTCAAAAAGAAGTTGATGGTAACGCGCAAAGGCGTTAAGTATTAATGCTTGCTCATTCTCGCCTACGATTTAGTACCGTGTAAACCATAAGCGATGTTGACATCTCTGTTATGTCGTCACTGAGCAACCGTTAGTCGCAAATAAGACACGGGTTAGCCACTAACCAATTATTTGACCGCTAAAGCCACTTACCTTTTCGTCGAATACAAGTTGCAATTGAGCTAACTCCGTTTCTCCCCACTCTTGCAATGGTGCTTGCTCGTCGTCAAAGTTTTGGTAAGTATCTTCTCCACAAATCAGCATTGCAGAATCAGCGCCGAGTATTTGTCGAGTTTGCGGTGTGATGAATCGAAGCACGAGCCCGACACGGTCGTGGTCACTATGATTGGGTTTCCCTCCGTGGATAAGGTCAAGGTGGTGAATCGACATTTCGCCAGGCTTTAGCACCACATCAATCACATCTTCATCAGCCCATTGGTGTTGTACTTCCTGGCCTACGGTGAGCATGTTGTCAGGGTTATAGGTATCTATATGTTCGTAAACGCCTCCAGTGTGGGTACCACGAACCACTTGCATACAGCCATTGTCTAAATTGCTATGAGAAAGCGCCAGCCATGCACTCAGCACACCATCAGAGGGTTGTAAGCCCCAATATTTCGAATCTTGATGAAAGCCTACATGTTTGCCAGTTCCTGCCTTTTTGACGAAAAAATCAGAGCACCAAAGCATGATGTTTGGTCCTATCAACTGACTAACTGTGTTGAGTAATGACTCATTTCTAGCTAACTGCATAACCCAAGGCGCGACCAGATGTGGCTTGATGGAGATGTCATGTCCGAATAGTTCATTGGCTTTTTGTTGGAACGTAACATAATTGGCCAGTGCCTGAGCGGCTTCGCCTTCTGATAGCAGGCGAATCGGCAGTACGACACCGTCGCGTTGATAATTCTCAAGTAAATTATTCATATTCACATGTCTCAAAATGTTTTAGCACTTTTTTATTAGGTTGGCGTTTTTAATCTATGTTGGTGCATATATTCGTAATGCGGTAAAACGGATTCATACACACGTTTTGCTTGATCGCTAACATTATCAATATCTACATACCGTCGCTCTTGCGGCATTAGACCGGTTGAGTTTCGTAGGTTTTCATGGAATGAGCCACCATCCCACCAGCTAACCTCATCACGAGCACCGGGTTCCCAGCTAAGCGCACTTTCCATGAAGGGCAAGCCGACGGCCTTGCACCATGCTTCAACCATAGTGTGTGGGGATTCTAAGAGATCGTCGCTATCGATAAGGGGCGGCGCAGAGCCATTAAGGTCACATAATTTGTCAAACAGTTCTCTTTGCTCAATAAAGCCGACTTCATCAGCATGGAAATCGGGCCAACGTTTATACATGGAAGTTATTGTTTTGGCTGGGTCACGAATTAAGAAGCTATGGCTAAAGTGGGCTAGAAAATCATTGTCCCAAACGTGTTTTATATAGTGTGGAAAATCCTTAGAAAACACAGGTCCATTATCTGCGTGAGTTTGAATATCTTGCCAAACGCTCTCAATTGTTAAGCCGGGGGTTCGCACACTATTTTCGTCGAGCCTAGGCCATAACGGTTCTTCGCCTTGATACCAGGCTTCTCCAAAAGGTTCATGTAGGCAGTTGAGGTCTCCTCGTTGGCGCATCATCCATTCGAAGGCTGTGGATGTCGATCGAGGTACAGCCCATAAAACAGTAATAGTGTTCATGACTTCGCTTCCAATGAGCTTAATAGTTGGCCGTGTCTGCCTAACGGTTGGGTTCCAAGGCTGCGGTAGATATTCCAATAGAGCGCCACATCAGACGACACAATAGGTTTTCCGACTAGCTTTTCTAGTTCCACCTCTCGAGAAACCATTCTTTCTGGTATGCCTTGTGCATTGCGGAAATTACACATTCCATTCACGACAATGGCATCAGCTGTTGGCGCTTGTTCAGCGACATATTGCATAGACTTGGCCGCCAAATCATCCGGAAAAATCCAAGTCAGCTGGTTTACATCTTCTTGTGTTGAATAAAACCCTTGGTCGACGAAGTTACCCACGTAGAGAACATCAAAGCCCGCATCGCGCAGAAACCGAGCCGTGCCATCTCGCCAATCCGGCCAATAGTAAACGGAGTTAAGTGCTATTTTTTCAACATTTAATTCTCTCAACCCTTCCACCAAACTCATGCCGGCCATGTGAAAAGGGGTCTCATATTTCTCGCTAACACGGTCACAAAAGGCTTTGATTTCCGTCGGAGTTTTTCCACCGGCATGCACCCAATTAGTGCCAACTTGTCCGCACACATCTACACCGTTATTCGACATGCATTCAACAAATTCTTCTAGTAGATCAAAGTTTTTAGTTCGCTGGTTCAGTTCGTGCTCATAGCCAGGAACATGCAACATGCGCCCATGAACCCCGACGGATGGCGGCGACATTCTAAGAAAATCGCTAGGAGCGCCATCAAAGTCATGCGGGGGTGAGGTAAAACCTACTTGATACGGGAATAGTTTGTTGTCTGCATTTTTCCAACGTATGGGCTTCATCAGTGTTCTCGTTTAAGTCTTAATTGATTTGGGCGTAGGTTCTGAAAATTTACCCGCTAGTACCCGTTGCTGAGTGCCAGACTGCTGTGTTTGATTTTGTTCCGTAGTGTTTTCCTCATGGAGCTGCCTGATGCGTAAATTGTTTGTGTCCGGCACCATTTGATTTGCTTCATGAATACCTTTGAATCTTGCCCACACTGATCGTTTTTTAGCTTCTTGGTGTGGTTGAAAGCGGTTCATGTCGTCCGGAGTTAAATTTGACCCGCGCACTAGATAAGCGGCTTCAATCGCGTCGTCCATGATTTTTCTTCCCATAGCAGTTCTGACGATTGCGGCATTGGTACCGAGATCATTCTCTTGTTGTTCAACCGTAGGGCTGCCTCCATCCCATGTGTCGGATGCGGCGATGTCCGCAGCATCACCAATACCATCAGCGCAAATTTTGCAGCGTGGAGGTAATTGCCAAGCTGAATCATCTTCACCCCAAAAATCCAGATAGGTAAATTGATGGGTAATTCCGTCGATGGTTTGTATTGTGGTTGGGCCCGGGCAGCCATAGCCTCGATATCTCAATGACGTCACTTTATCTAAATCAATATTTTCGGTCTGCAAAAAGCTCTTAAGTCCAGAGGGAGCCATAAAGCCGCCGCATACCATGGTCATCATGGCGATACACAGCTCATCGACACGTGAATCAAGCTTAGCGTAGTTGCGCAGTGCGGAGACATCGCAAGGAGTACCGATAAAGGCGAAGGTATGATGATTTTGTTCTGCATGATCGAGCACGCTCACAATATCTTTGAGCGTGGCTGTGGGGCCGTATCTTGAACCTGCTGCATTTAATACGTCTTCGCGCGTTCTGCTAATACAAGCTTCCCCAAAGGCAGGGTTCTCAATTGACGCTTTGGCGTGTAATACAAAGTCGACGGTCGCTGATTCAATCAAATAGAGGGCAATGCCCGTTAATACGCCCCCGGTAGATGACAAATGGCGAACACTCGGTCTGGCGGCATGACATAGATACAGGTCTTGCCACACTCCCCACACTGAATCCAATTTACTGTCATCACTAATCAACTTGGCTGGGAGGCCTTCTATCTTAGTTCCGGGGCAGACGGAAGTGATTTCGTTCATTGTTTGCTGGCTAAGTCCTTTGTTAGCGATGGGGCGTTCAGCGCCATTTTCAACCAACTGCATCTGCACTGTATCGACTCCCGCCATACTTTCGCAAATACCGCAGCCGATACACAGACTATGTTCTACGATCTGGTTCAGTTGTTCGTATGGAGCTAAACCAACCTGCAAGTTAACAAGGGTGTCTGAATTCATTTGTGTCCTATTTGTGTGCTTCTAGGCGCTTAAAGACTAAGAGTATGCATCGCTTGAAAAGGTCGGTGGTTGAATTAAATTGTTTTACGAAATTCAAGAAATTCATATTTAACTTAGTTGTGTTTTACAAGCGATGAAGATGTGGATACTATTCGCGACGTTAATCTCTTCGAAAACCAAACGTTATTATGTTGCTAAGAATTGCTAGAAATATCACCGGATACATTTTTATATTTTTCGATTTGCTGACCCGTGGAAAATCTCCGGCGCGCACCGCTGAACAACAGGAAAAAGCGCAAGCCGCATTGCAAGGCTTATCTCTTTATCAGTTCCAAGCTTGCCCGTTTTGTACCAAGACACGACGCGCACTGCATAAATTGGGTGTGAAAATAGACCTAAGGGATATTCGTAAGAACTTAGATTTTCGCGAGGAATTAGTCGCTGGAGGTGGGCGAGTTAAGGTGCCTTGCTTACGCATGGAAACCGAAGCAGGCGTTCAGTGGTTGTACGAATCGAACGATATTATCGAATATCTAGATAAAAAGGTAAGCCTTGGACTAGCTGGTAGCTCAAGCGTATGATCAGCTCATTGAATTTGATAAAAGAGCCGTACTAAAGACTCAATTGATAATGACTAAATCCAATCTACTACTTTGGCTTGTTCTCTTAGCGCTTGTGCTAGCGGTCTCATTTCAGGCGTTTGAAATTAAGCAACTATCACAGCAATTAAGGTATTTGGGTAATACCGGTAAGCTTAGCCAAGCCGACTCAGGTATTGTAAATCCTAGGGTCGCTGATGCGAATGACTTGGATAAAATTCTCGCGCTGAAAAATGAGGGAAAATATGCAGAGGCGTTGGATGAACACATTTGGTTTCACACGGCGTCCCGAAACTCGCCTCCCTTAGCTGGCGTGCGCGTATCCTTCGCACTAAATTACTGGATAGAACTAGGAAAGGTCTATCCTCCAGCATTGGACGCTCTAAAAGACCTTAAAGATCAATACCGAGAGAAGGTGATGACAGGTCAAAGTGATTTTAATGACTTGCTAGATTTGTTTGGAATCCATAGAGTTCTAAGCGATGCCGAGACAACAATAGATGATTACCGTCTTTTATATGAAAAGTATCCAGACAAAGCGGAGCAGGTTTTTCTCTTTGTCGAGGATATTCTTGTCGATAATAAGCATTATGATTTGCTTGCTAAACTAATTCCCGACCCTATGGTAAAGCTTGAGACCTTGCGTTCGCAAAGAGAGTCTAGCCTTGCCTATGCTCCTTCTAGTGATCACAGTGATCTTATGGTACAACAAGCCGAGGAGGAGTACATTAAAGGTGTTACTCGATTAGTAGAAACCTTGATTGCATTAGATAAAACAGATCAAGCAAACTTGGTCAAAGAGAAAGCCATGGAATACAACCCGTCGGCATCGATCGCAGAATTATTGAATTAATCTAAGCTGGAATATTCTCGAGAAATTTATTTGGCAACTAATGAGGCTCGTCGCAACTTTAGTGGGCTTTGCCCATAGCGTTTTGTAAACGCACGGCTTAGTGCAGATTGGCTATTGAAGCCACTGCGTACGGCGATCTCCAAAATAGAAAGTTTGCTGTCTAATGCCATGCGTCTTGCGGTTTGTAGCCTTAATCGAAGGTAATAGGCGCCGGGTGTTACCCCAAGATGCCGTTTACATATCAGTTCCAATTGTTTAATCGACAATGGAATATCTCTAGCAATTTGCAGTATCGTTAAAGGCTCTTCAATGTTTTGTTCCATCATACGGATGGCTCTCGCTAATCTAGGTTCATGTTGCTGTAGACGACCCAAAGAAATAGTTTGTGCATCACTTGAAGAGCTCGATTCGACATAGATGAAGACACTGGCGATATCGATGGCTAGGGAATTGTTTTGTGTGGTGCGAATATAATGCAACATCATGTCGAATGCGGGCGAGGCACCGCCGCTGGTCCAAATGTTTTGGTCAATCACAAAGCGCTCGTTTCTCACGTCCAATGACGGGTATTTTTCCGCAAGCTTTTCAGTGTCTTCCCAGTGAGTCGTCACATGATGATGCGTAATTATCCCGGCGCGGGCAAGAATCCATGTACCGGCTTCGACACCGCAAATAGTCTTGAATCTTGGTGCGACCTTGCGCAGTTTGACTAGGCTGTTCTTCGGAGCATTCAATTGGTGATCAAACCCGGCAATGACCACCAATAGTTCTCCCGAATCTTGGTCAGAGATCGCCCCATCTACCTCTATTTTAACTCCGCAAGTCAATCGAATTGGAGCGCCGTCAATGGACAATATTCGCCATGAAAAGAGCGGCAACCGAGAAAGTCTGTTAGCCGCTCTTAATGGGTCAATCACCGATGACAGCGTCATCATTGAAGAATCCGATAACGCCAGGATTGACACTTCTTGGGTTTGTTTAGATGAACTCATGTAAATTCTTTGTGATTACGTAATATGCTAAAAACATTACGTATATTGTAGTGCAAAGTTTGTGAAATTTGCCATTCTCACTAAAATTAAATAACACTCAATTTTAGTGAGGTCACCATGCCATTAAATATCAATAAAAAGGTTTTCATTACTTGTGCAGTTACTGGTTCAGGTGGAACGCAGGATCGAAGCCCGCATGTGCCTCGCTCACCTCAAGAGATCGCTGAAAGCGCCATCGCGGCTGCAAAAGCCGGCGCGGCGATCGTACATTGCCACGTGCGCGACCCTGAAACTGGTGCTGCTTCGCGTGACCCGAAATTGTATCGAGAACTCACTGACCGAGTTAGAGACAGTTCAACAGACGTTGTCTTAAATCTTACCGCCGGTATGGGCGGGGACATGGTGTTTGGGCCGACTTCTTCACCGCTCCCTACCATTGAGGGCACAGACATGGTGGGTGCTGAAGAGCGCATGGAACATGTTGCAGAATGTCTACCTGAAATTTGCACCTTGGATTGTGGAACGATGAACTTCGCTGAGGCCGATTATGTAATGACCAATACACCTGGAATGTTAGAAGCCATGGGCGGCATGATGACCGATCTGGGGGTTAAGCCAGAAATCGAAGCTTTCGATACTGGGCATTTATGGTTTGCCAAAAAACTAGTCGATGATGGGATTTTAAAAAGCCCAGCGATGGTGCAGCTTTGTATGGGTATCCCTTGGGGTGCGCCGGATGATTTAAATACCTTTATGGCCATGGTGAATAATGTGCCAGTCGATTGGGATTGGTCTGCTTTCTCAATCGGTCAAAATGAAATGCCATTTGTTGCGGCGGCCGTTTTGGCGGGCGGGAATGTTCGAGTAGGCCTAGAAGATAACCTTTGGCTGGAAAAAGGCGTGTTAGCAACCAACGAATCTTTGGTGCAGCGGGCGGTCACAATCATTGAAGCCATGGGCTCTAGCATCATGACTCCTGCAGAAGCGCGCGAGCAACTCGGCCTGACCAAGAGAGCACCACAGTAATGACCGATAATAGAAAAGCCGCCGTCTTTGGCGGTGGTGTGATTGGCGGTGGCTGGATAGCTCGTTTCTTACTGATGGGTTGGGATGTCTCGGTCTTCGATCCGGACCCCGAAGCGCCCCGAAAGATCGACGCCGTATTGGAAAACGCCAAACGTTCTTTGCCTGGCCTTTACGATCACCGATTACCAAACCAAGGAGTGTTAACCATCGCAGCATCAGTAGAAGATGCGGTGCAAGATGCTGAGTGGATAGCCGAATGCGTCCCCGAACGCTTGGATTTCAAGCAAGGCGTCTATGCGCAGATACAAGCAGCCTGTCAGCATGATGCGATTATTGCTTCGTCTACATCTGGTTTTAAACCGAGCGAATTGCAAGAAGGCTCAAGCCGACCTGAACAAATTCTAGTTGCTCACCCATTTAACCCAGTTTACTTAGTCCCATTGGTTGAGTTGGTGGGTGATAGCGACACGGTTAACCGTGCCAAAGACGTGTTGGACGGCCTCGGTATGTTTCCATTGCATGTGCGCAAGGAAATAGATGCCCATATAGCCGATAGATTTTTAGAAGCCGTTTGGCGCGAAGGCCTGTGGTTGATAAATGACGGGATAGCGACTACCCAGGAAATTGACGATGCCATTCGTTATGGCTTTGGCTTGCGATGGGCTCAAATGGGTCTATTCGAAACTTATCGAGTTGCCGGTGGCGAGGCCGGTATGGCGCATTTCATGGCGCAATTTGGCCCCGCATTAGAATGGCCATGGACCAAATTAATGGACGTTCCTGAGCTAACCGATGAGCTGGTGCAAACCATTGCTGATCAGTCCGATGAGCAATCGGGGCATCATTCGATTAGGGAGTTAGAGCGAATTCGTGATGATAATCTGGTCAGCATGATGCGCGGTTTGAAAATTCAAAACTGGGGAGCCGGTGAGCTGCTCAATAAAGTTGATAAGAATTTGAGCCAATTAAGCGGCCGAGACACGACGGGTTTGATCACGTCAATAGAGCGAGTCATTCCGGTGGACTGGACTGATTATAACGGGCATATGAATGACAGTCGCTACGGCCAAGTATTTTCCGATGCGGCCGATGCGGTCATGCAGTTGATTGGAGCAGATGCCGAATATATCGATGCGGGACAAAGTTATTTTACCGTGGATACGCGCGTACAGTA
Organism: uncultured Arenicella sp.; assembly: GCA_905479805.1. Classification (GTDB taxonomy): domain Bacteria; phylum Pseudomonadota; class Gammaproteobacteria; order Arenicellales; family Arenicellaceae; genus Arenicella. The sequence goes on along the minus strand of CAJQNY010000005.1, from coordinate 437 downwards.
TTTGAATGAATGCCATGCCGGGGACGCAATCACCGTGGTTTCTAAAGTAGTGAACGGGCAGGGTAAGAAATTGGAGCTTCATCATCAAATGCTTAACAGTGCTGGAGAGATAGTCTCTACCGCCGAGCAGCTGCTGATACATGTTGACCTAACAACTCGTAAGTCAAGTTTACCGAGTGAAGAGGTGGCCAACAAGCTTGCCGCCATTGAAGCCGCGCATAAACTAATCTAGCGCTAAGTGAATTAGACCTAACAAGAAAGTAGAGAACATCATGAATTTTAGTCTAAGCGAAGAACAACAGATGATCGTGGATACGACCAAGGCATTTGTTGAAAAAGAGTTGTACCCACACGAAGCCGAAATCGAAGAGACCGGTGTTCTGCGAATTGAATTAGCTGAAGAAATAAAAGCCAAGGCCATTGCGGCGGGCTTATAC
>CAJQNY010000004.1 GCA_905479805.1 uncultured Arenicella sp. | reverse complement strand
GTAACTGGCCAAGGCGATCATCGCGCCCAAACCAAATGCATGCCCATTGATCACCGACACCACAGGCACTTTGAATGCTAACAAACGAGATGCCATCACCATGGTATTTTCAACAAATTGCAAAAAGTCGCTATTTTCGAGAGTCATTAAAAACTCCAAATCTAAGCCTTGAGAAAAATTCTTATCTTGGCCAGTTATCAGCAAAGCTTTGGCCGACTCTGATTTTTCAACCTCATCCAGCACAGAGTTAAATTGCTCTAGCGTGGTTGGGTTAAACAAACCCTTATCTCGCATTGTTAGAATACAAATTTCATCATTTTGAGACAGAAACATCATTTCGCTTTCCTTCATTTGGGAGATACCTGGTCAGTCATTAACTGCGCATTCATGGCAGCTTAAATTTTAGAATATGAATTTTAAACTATCGCCGCTTACTCAGCAGCGTTATTTCACCTTGGCGGAATTATCGTCACGATATTCAGTAGGTGTTAGTTGGTTCCACAATTTGAATGCCGCCGAGAACGTGGAGTGATCGCTGTAGCCCAGCAATATGGCGATCTCGATAATACTCAAACGTTCATCTTCTAAGTATTTTTTGGCGATGGTAGACTTGATTTCTTGGAGCAATTTTTGAAAGCTGGTGTCGCGATCTTTTAGTCGGCGCTGCAGAGTCCGGCGCGATAGGTGCAAATCGTCAGCGACTGATTCAATTGAACAAACACCACGCGGCAGTTGCCGCAAGACAGCGGCATGCAGAGCTAATATGAAGGGGTCAGTGTGCGAATCGTCGCCTCTAAAAAATACCGAAAACTCCTCAGACACACCTTCATAAATATTGGTAGAAACATGAATTAAAGGATAATCAAGTACATCGCGGGCGTAGTAGATTCCGCTGTATTGTTGCTCAAAATTTAAGTTGTTACCCATCATGCTGTGTAAAACCGACAGGTCTTTAGGTTGCGGATAGGTGAAATCAACTCGCAAAGGTTTTATGGGGCGCATGCAGAAACTATCCATTTGCAACACACTGGCACTCAGAAAGCTATCTGTTAAATAACATCTTTTCGGATGGGGTTGCTTATTTGGAAACCATCTAAGCGCAAACTGATCGCCCGTAGTTCTAATTTTTACTGCGCCAAGGTCACCAAATAGACTGGTAACGCTGGGCATCATATTCAACCAATCCCGTAGGGTCTTACCGGCCATCGCCATATAAAGAGAAAGATGCATACTCTCAAGATAATTGAATCTGCCCACGTATAAGCCAAAATCATCTATTTGTGATTCTCGTTGCACAAATTCGAGTAATTGGTGATAGCTGGATGTTGCAATCGTACCGTCTGGAATCGACAACTGTCGATAATCTAAGCCAATGGCCTTACAGGTTTTTTGATATGGAATTCCGTAAGCCGACGCTACGTCAACTATCACCCTTAGTGCACGCAAATGGACTCCCTTATTGTTTTGTTCAATCATCGATAATGCATGGCTCTGGCTTTATGGAGTAAGTTTCCTAATGTTTGGTTTAGAACTCTCTAATTATACTCTTTAGAAATCACGACATAATAGATACTAATTATACCTAAACTCAACGAATATGACGCTAATAGAGAGTGATATGGCGCGTTTTCTTTAGCACCCAAATACAATTCTAGCGAAGATGCAGCGGATTCCAATCATATAAAGCGACAATCTCATGACCCAACCTACTCTTGTAGAAATTAATGACGGCATTATGGTCATCACCATAAACCGCCCCGAAGCTAAAAATGCGATAGACAAAGCAACAGCCGAGAGTGTTGCAGCGGCAATTGATAAACTCGATAGCGACGACACGATCCACGCGGCTGTCATCACTGGGGCAGGCGGCGGCTTTTGTTCTGGAATGGATCTTAAGGCATTCCTGAGAGGTGAGTTACCCGTGGTTGAAGGCCGAGGCTTTGCTGGCGTGACTGAAGCTAAAATAGCAAAACCATTGATCGCCGCTGTTGAAGGCTTCGCATTAGCCGGTGGATTTGAGCTAATGATCAGTTGTGATTTAGTGGTGGTTGCCGAGAACGCAAAGCTCGGCATCCCAGAAGTAAAGCGCGGCTTAGTAGCCGCTGGGGGAGGCTTGTTGAAGATGCCTCGCCAAATGCCAAAACGACTCGCGATGGAGTTAGCTTTAACCGGTGATTTGCTTGAACCACAACGCGCACTCGACGTTGGTTTGGTCAATAGAATATGCGAACCAGGTCAAGCATTGAATAAGGCCATAGAGCTTGCTAAAACAATCCAAAAAAATAGCCCGCTCGCCGTTAAGCTCAGCAAAGAGGTAATCAATAGCGCGACCGACTGGACCAGCGATGAAATGATGGCCAAGCAATTTGAAATCGTTGCGCCCATTTTCACTAGCCAAGATGCCAAAGAAGGCGCGGCCGCTTTTGCGGAAAAAAGAAAGCCCAAGTGGACAGGTAAATGAGTAAACTAGACGAATCACGCATCCCGGTATTAGTAGGCTGCGGGCAAATAACCGAGAAAAACGTCGAGCTTCAAGACGCGAGAAACCCCGTTGAGATGATTTCCGATTCGGCACGATTAGCCGCTGAAGATTGCGGCATCGGTGATAAGGCGTTTACATCTTTAGGTGCCATCGCAACAATGGGGTTATCGGTGGATGCTGCCGTTGTTCCGAACCCCTTGACCGGTTCCTATGCCAACCTGCCGAAGTCGATTGCCAATAATTTAGGTATTGAAGCCGAAGAGTATTTCTATTCAACTACCGGCGGTAATACACCACAAATGTTGGTGAATAAATTCTCTGAGAAGATTGCTGAAGGAATAATTGATAGTGTTTTGCTTTGCGGCGGCGAAGCTCTGAACACAATGATGCAATTATTCAACACTGGCGGGCCTTTGGAGACTTGGTTTGATAGCCCCGGTGGCGAACCGACTATGATCGGAGATGCGCGCCCAGCCGGAACCGACTTAGAAAGGGGCTACAATCTATCCGTGCCAAGCAATGTGTACCCGCTATTTGAAAATGCGCTACAGCATCATTATGGCCGAAACCATAAGGAACACATGCGCAAGCTTGGTGAACTCTATAGCCCACTTAGTGAAGTGGCGGTTGACAACCCGTTGTCCTGGTTCCCGCAAAAGAGAACACCCGAGGAATTGATTTCGGTAAATGAGAAAAACCGCTACATCGCATTCCCCTATCCTAAGCTGCTTAACTCCATCATCATGGTGAATCAAAGCGCATCAATCATTATGATGTCTTTACAAAAAGCAAAATCGTTGGGAATAGACGAAAACTGCATGGTTTATTTACACGGTTGCGGAGATGCCAATGATATTTGGGACATTAGTGATCGCATAAACTACCACTCTTCCCCAGCTATCCGCCGCATAGGCGAAGAAGCTCTGGAAATGGCGGGCAAAACGATTGACGACATAGACTATTTAGATATCTATAGCTGCTTCCCATCAGCGGTACAAATAGCCTGCGACGAATTAGGTATTGCACACGACGACCCAAGAGGGCTTACTGTGACGGGTGGCCTACCCTACTTTGGAGGCCCAGGGAACAACTACACCATGCACGCCATCGCCGAGATGATGAACACCCTACGGGCAAACCCAGGCAAATATGGCTTACTAAACGCCAATGGCTGGTTCATTACCAAACACTCATTAGGCATCTATTCGACATCACCAATCAAAACACCATGGAAGCGCAAAGACCCAACTAGCTATCAACAAGAACTACTAGATCAAGAATCACCAAACTTTGTCGCTGAAGCAAATGGAAACGCTACCATTGAAACCTTCACTGTACTATTTGATCGCACAGGCCCGGAACACGGTATTGTGATCGGCAGGCTGGATAGTGGTAATCGATTTATTGCAAAAACCAAACAAGACAACGCCATATTTCACACGATGACTAAAGGCAACATCATTGGAAAGGACGGTACTGTAGAGTGTGTTGATGGTGTCAATATTTTTAGTTTCTAATAACTCTATTCATTGGATTTGTTAAACAGATAGTGTCCCACCATCCACTCGCTACCATTACGGTAACCAAACAACTCGGCGCAAGCCATAAAGAACATTCGCCAGCGTTGAAATACAATTTGGGACTCGGCAGGCGTCATGTCCGTGGCGAAGCGTTTAATTATTTGGTCGCGCCTATCATCTGAATTAGCTAACCAGGCATTGCAAGTTTTTTCATAGTGTTGCCCATTGACCATCCATCGTTGTTCAAGCTGCAAGTGTTGTTGAAAATGTAACAACGTATCCCTTGACGGCATGAGCCCGCCTGAAAAAAAGTGCTTACTCATCCAATCTTCTTCTCCTTGAACTTCAAACGGGTACAGCAATGTCTTATGACAAAATATGTGCACAAACAGCTTACCGTCACTTCTTAGCCATGATGCTATGTTTTCAAGAAGTGTTTGGTAGTTCCGCATATGCTCGAACATCTCTATAGAGATTACTCGATCAAATTTCTCGTCGAGTGACAAATTGTTTACGTCTTCAGTAATTACAGACACACCTGACAAGCCTCTATTCTTACACTGCTCCAAGATGTGAGCTTTTTGCGTTTTTGAATTCGATACTGCGACAATCTTTGCCTTAGGTAAGTTTTCCGCCATCCACAATGTTAACGAACCCCACCCACAACCAAGCTCCAAGATATTCATTCCATCTTGTAACTCAGCACGCTCAAGATAAATACCTAACATCGCCTCTTCTGCATCATCTAGGTCAGAGCAACCAGCTGGATAATAGGCGCTACTGTATTTCAACCTTGAACCTAGTGCAGCTAAATAGAATTCAGTAGGAACTTCATAGTGTTGTTCATTGGCCAGATCTGTCTCAATGGCAATCGGGCTAGCGCGCAATTCTTCAATCATCTTGCTATGCCTTTGACCTGCACGTTCGGGATCGATCGCAAATTCCTGATCAAGGCGTTGAGCCATTAAGCGACGCATACCGAACCGTAACAAAACATCAGGTATTTCACCTGATTCAGCTAATTCAATTAACCTTCTGGTGTTACCGCTTGCTAGCAGCGCTTTCACACTCCCTACTATGATTTTCGTAAGCCTCGCACGTTTACCGTTTATAGAATTCCTTGCTTCGACATGTTTATCCATCGATAAATGTTCCTCCAATAATAAATAAAATCCTAAGCTTATTCGCTTGCCAACGCGCTAAAACGAAACAGGCCTTGGCAAGAATTTCACATTGTTTCCATATAATCGTCTACTATAATCGAAACTCAACTAGGGAAGTTAATCAAATAGCCCTCAAGAGGCTATTGCATTGAGATATGAAGAAAGTGGCAATCATAGGGTCAGGGATTTCTGGTTTGAGTACAGCGTACCACCTTCATCCTGATTTCGACGTCACGGTATTCGAAAAGCAAGGCTATTTAGGTGGCCATACAGATACACACAAATTGGAAATCGATAAGCAGACTCACAATATAGACAGCGGTTTTATTATTTATTGCCCCGAGTATTACCCGCACTTCAATGCAATGATTGAACAACTTGGTGTTGACTCTCAACTCACCAATATGAGCTTTGCCGCTAGAAATCAATCCACAGACACTATTTACAATTCCACAAACATCAACAGATTGTTTTGCCAACGCCGCAACATTGTTAGCCCGCGGTTTTGGCGCATGCTATTCGATATAACACGCTTCTATCGCACTTCACCAAAGGTTTTAAAGGGCTCGAAACTAGAGTTGACTACCGGCCAGTACTTGAGCGATAACAAATACGGAGATGGCTTCGTAAACGACCATTTATTGCCAATGATTAGCGCTCTGTGGTCAACCACTCCACAACGCGTACTTGAATTTCCTATTTTTCATTTGGTCGCCTTCTTTCAAAATCATGGACTATTAAAACTAATCAAACGACCTGATTGGCGAGTTATTTGCAACGGCTCGGCTTCTTACGTCAATGCCTTAGTCAATAAACTAAAGTGCCGGTGGGAATTAAATGTCGAGGTCAAAAGCGTGAGGCGCGATACGGACGGGGTCACAATAGGGTTCTCTTCTTCTCAGAGTGAAAAATTTGATGCTGTGGTATTTGCTTGTCACGCAGATCAGGCATTACAATTAATTCACAGCCCAAGCGACGATGAAGTTTCGATACTGGGAGCCATTCCCTTTGAAAATAATAGCGTTGTGGTGCATACCGATGAAAGCATCATGCACTCAAATAAATTATCTTGGGCTAGCTGGAACACGGAAGTACCAGACAATACTGATCCGCAGTCGTTAGAATGCTGCACGGCCAACTATTGGATGAATCTACTACAGGGGTTGAGCTGCAATACGAATGTGTTCACCAGCCTTAACAGCTATAAAAAAATTGATGCTGAAAAAATACTCACCAAAAGGCAGTATTCACACCCCATTTTCACCGCTTCTAGCGTCGCCGCACAGAAACAAAAACACTTAATTGATGGAAAAAAACATAGTTATTTCGTCGGTGCTTACTGGGGCTGGGGTTTTCACGAAGATGGGGCACGCAGCGCCTTCGAAGTTAGTCAACTTATGAAAGGTGAACTATTATGAGTTCGCTTAGATTATTTGAAGGGCACATTGTTCATCACCGAAAATCACCGGTGAAACACAGCCTAGGCTACCCCATGATTCAAGTTTGGCTCAATGTGGCCAAGTTATCTGAGGTTGATGAAGTTAGTCGTTGGTGGTCGAGCTCTCGCTTTAACTTAGTTCAATTCCGCCGCAGCGATTACCTACCCGGAAACGAAGACCTCTATAATCAGGTCAAGAGCCTAATTCGAGAGCGATGCAACCGGGATTTTCACGGAGAAGTTTACCTGTTGGCCAACTTGCGTTACTGGGGAGTATGTTATAACCCAGCTTGTTTTTATTGTTGTTATGAAGATGGTCAATTAGTTTATTTTCTCTGCGAAGTTCACAATACACCCTGGGGAGAACGCTTCACCTATATTCATAAGCTAAATAAAACTTTGGTGAAATCACCACACCTCACCGATCAATTACTGGCAGATTCGGGGAGACAAACTTGTCGATTTAAAAAGTCATTGCACGTTTCCCCTTTTATGCCCATGGAATTGGACTATCAATGGAATTATCAAGTTAATGACGACAAATTTGTCATCAGCATGCACTTACATGATCAGGAGAAAACTGTTTTCAGTTCTACGCTTAAACTTGATGGGCGACCTTTGAATCAGCGGGAGGCAAGCTTAATTCCTTTTCGTTATCCTTTGTTATGTATCAAAGTAATCCTTCGCATTTATTGGAACGCCCTTGTGATATGGCTCAAGGGCGTTCCTTTTCTTACTCATCCGAATACCTAACTAATTCTGTATTACCATTTTTAAGAGCAAAACTTCCGTTATGAATAATATCGAATTTAACGCCAATAATTTTGAATTAATAGAGTCTGTCCCCTCTATTTTTGGCAAAGAGTCAAAGCCTAATAATCTAAGCAAAGGTAACATCTCTTGGATAGATAAATTTTTCCGCGCCAAGTACCTCGAGTTGTTCAGCAGATTACAAGATGGGCAAATCACCGTCGTCGACTCCTTGGGCACTGTTCAACTAGGTGAACAAGAAGCGGAGGCAAAGTGCACCATCACCATGTTAGATATAAGTAACTACACCAAAGTAGCTCTCGGTGGCAGCAATGGATCAGCTCAAGCCTACATCGATGGTCTATGGGTGGTAGATGATCTAACCCAATTGATTCGCATTTTTCTCAAGAATCGAGTTGTGTTACAACAGATGGAAACTGGCTTAGCCAGAATCGCCCAAACTTTTCTGAAAGGTGTTCATGCATTACGTCGAAACACTCGTCGTGGATCTAAGAAAAACATCGCCGCACACTATGATCTGGGAAATGACTTTTTTCGCTTGTTCTTAGATAAACGCATGATGTACTCATCAGCCCTGTATCAACAGGGCGATGATTTGCACGATGCGGCCCTAAGAAAAATACAGCGCGTGTGTGACGCGCTTGAATTAAGCAGTGAAGACCACGTTATTGAAATTGGTACTGGTTGGGGCGGATTGGCTTGCTACGCTGCGAGCACGACCGGTTGCAGGGTTACATCGGTCACCATCTCTCGAGAACAGTTCAATGAAGCCCTAGCCCGAGTTGAGCGCGAGGGATTACAGGAATTAGTCACGATCAAACTACAAGACTATCGCGACATAAAAGGCCAGTACGACAAACTGGTTTCTATCGAAATGATTGAGGCCATTGGCCACCAATATTTAGACACTTATTTTAAAAAAGTTAACCACTTACTAAAACCTCGTGGTAAGGCTTTGATACAAGCAATTGTTATTGACGACCATCAATACAAGGGTGCACTCAAGACTGTTGATTACATCAAGAAATATATATTCCCCGGTGGGTTCATGCCTTGCTACAGCGTAATTTCTCAAATGGGCGGCAACAACAATCTTATGCTTGAAGACTTACATGATATGGGTCTAAGCTACGCGCAAACATTGAGAGATTGGCGTAAGCGTTTCTATCGCAACATTGACACTGTTATCGAACAAGGCTACGACCAACGATTTCAACGTATGTGGGAATTTTATCTTTGCTATTGCGAAGGCGCGTTTGATGAGCGGGCCATCAGTGTTGGTCAATTGTTATTTCGCAAGCAAGGACAGGCATAAGCAAACATCCAGAAACAAGCAATGACTCACTACTGCGCTCGATCAGGGAAATAACATACCGATATATTTCTGGGTCAGAGTAAAGTTGTAACATTTTTTTCTCTAAATTCAAAACTTCAAGTTTCCGATCGCCATGAACAAAAGGTATGGACACAAATCACCAAACTAAGGCACCAAGAAAATTTTATTTGAGTTACAGCGGTAGGTTCACATGCTGTAGGAAAGCCAGAGAATGGTGTTGATGCTTATTCAATACTTCACCTTGCTTGCGAAACAAAATTTGGCCAACACTGATGGCACGTTCATCAAATGCACCTTCGCAATAGCAGAGGTAAAATTCCCACATACGTTGAAACCGTTGGTCGTAACCCTGTTCGTTAACGGTATCGATGTTGTCGTAGAACCTCTTGCGCCAATCTCTCAATGTTTGCGCGTAGCTTAGGCCCATGTCATGTAGGCCTTCGAGCATAATGTTGTTACGGCCGCCCATCTGAGAAATCACACTGTAGCAAGGCAAGAAGCCACCGGGGAATATATATTTTTTGATGTAATCAACTGTCTTTAACGCGCTCTTATAATGATTGTCATCAATGACGATCGCTTGTATCAAGGCTTTACCGCGAGGTTTGAGCAGTTGATTTATTTTTTTGAAGTAAGTATTTAAATATTGGTGGCCAATTGCCTCAATCATTTCGATGGAGATCAGTTTGTCGTATTGGCCTTCTATGTCACGATAGTCCTGCAATTTAATGGTGACTAACGCTTGTAAACCTTCTCGCTCCACCCTAGCGACGGCTTCATTGTACTGCTCTTGAGAAATTGTCACCGATGTAACCTTGCAGCCGGTGGTGCTAGCGGCGTAGCAAGCTAGACCACCCCAACCGGTCCCAATTTCGATTACGTGGTCTTCCTCGCTCAATTCAAGGACATCGCATACGCGTTGGATTTTTCTTTGTGCCGCAGCGTGTAAATCATCTCCTGGTTCATACAAGGCCGATGAGTACATCATGCGTTTATCTAAGAACAAACGAAAAAACTCATTCCCAAGATCGTAGTGCGCAGCGATATTTTTCTTTGAGCCGCGACGCGTATTTCGACGCAGAGCATGAACACCCTTTAAGAAAGATTGTGCAACTTTAGCTAAGCCAGATTCCATTTGCTGCAGAATAACTCGATTACTTACCAATATTCGAACCAACTCCGTTAGATCATCAACTACCCATAAGCCGTCGATATAGGCCTGCGCCGATCCATTGCTTCCGCCAAGGGCTACCTGGGTGTAGCTACTAAGATCTAACATGGTAATGATGCATTTACGTTCGGCTTCTAATTCACCCAGATGCACCGTGCCGAGCGAATCAATTACCGTAATTTGCGCGCCTTGTAATTTACCGAGTAGCTCAAGGTGTTTGGCACGGAAAAATCTATCTATCCACCGATTCTTTACTTCAACTAAATTATTGGGTTTTGATTCCTGGCCAAAAATAGAAGGGAGTGACTCCACAGTTTCGGAATTTTTAGCATTGAATTCGATAGGGCGCATAAGAGAAATTGTGCTGGACAGTGCCGAAGAAATCAATACAAGGAAACACTAGATCCGTCGACCAGCCGGTGACCAGGCTGCGTTGTCCAAACTTCCTTGGAAGAGCGGTACCGCAATTGATGTTTCAACTGACTGGTTGAGATTCTACTCGGGGTCACCTTAACCGGATCGTCTGGCATCCCCAAAGCGGTCAAGCACTTCGCCACGGCTTGATCAGCGTGCCGCGTCTTTATATGAATCGCATCAGGTCGATACCAGTCTGTGTCAAAGCGAACCGGCACAACACCCAACTCGTCAGCAAGCTCCAACATACCAGCATTGAGTTCTTTGCCCAGATTTAGCAGATGATCCAGAGTAATATCACTATGACGAAAAAGTAACGTTTTGAAAAAACGATATGCGAATGGTGATATTTTTTCCGCAGGGCCGACCGGCAACTCAGTCAACGCAACTTTGTGACTATTGCGTAGCATTTTTTCCAGCACCATTCGTACCGAGCTCAATATCTTCTCGTTGGAGATGCCAATAAAAATATCATTGCCCACGTCAGCCAGTATTGAATAAGTATTCCCTTCATAATTATCCGGCAATTCACACAAACCAGATTTTGAAATTGCAGGCAGTCGATGCCACCAACTCGGGGTTTTAACCACATACGAGCGCCCAAAAGAACACGCCATATGGAATTCTACCGGCCCCCCTAGGCGAGCACGAGAGGCATCAATAAAACGCGCCAACAGCATACTAACGTTACTTGCCCCAGCGATGACCAACCGATGATCAGACATAGCACTTCTCCTTCGTTACAGTTTTTGGCTTCGCTAGACTAGAAACGGTAGTTCAAACCAATGCTCACTATGTGCGCCGGCCCGCTATAATCAACTTTAGTTCCGGCAGCTGGTCCATTTAGCAACGTAACTTCAGGGTCATCAAATAGTATAAGGCTATAGGCAGCGTCAATGCTTAGGTTTTCGCTCTTTTGATAGCTAAAACCACTGGATATCCAAACACGGTCCGCGTCTGGAACCCGTGATGATCGGCCATCATCTTGAGTCGGTGTTTCGTCGTAGGCCAAACCCGCTCGCAGTGTGAGCGCGTCGCTTTTTGAATACTCCAAACCGGCCGCAAAGAACATTGAGTCTTTGTAATTGGTCACTTCACCGACATTACTATTGGCACCCAGTGCCGCAACATCAACGCGAATCTCATCAAATTCGGCCCAATTCGCATATTCTACCTCAGCGTTCAACGTCAATTTCTCCGAAACCTGGTGCTGCATACCGAGCCCTATTGTCAGCGGTAAATTGATCGATGCTTCACCAAACAACTCAATCGGAGCGAAATTTTGGTCGAATGCGCTTAGGATGCCCCCAGTGGTAATATCATACCCAGTGTCGATTCTTCCGCCGAGAGTCGTGGTTTCAGACATATCCCACAAGAACCCCATCGCCCATGAATATTCAAATTCACTTGCGTTAAGCTTTACCTCTAAGACTTCACCAGTATTGGGATTAATCCCAGCGGCACCGGTAAGTTGTGGATCGTTATAAATGATCGCCATTGCAGCACCCACACTAAGATTTGGCGTGAAATCGATCGACACCATAGGCGACAAAGCCAAGGTGTATAGCTCTGAAAGAATACCGTCAAAAGCACCGATAAAGTCTGACTCATACTCGGTGACGAGCCCAAACGGAACGTATAGCCCGAGTCCTACCACAGTTCCTTCGCTTATCCGATGCCCGTAAGCAGCGGACGTCAGCGGGGTAGTTACACCTGGTGTATCAGTCTGCCCATTAAAGCGTGCAGTCGCCTCCCAGTCTGGAACCACCAGTGTAAAAGTACCAGCCAACTCACGATCTTCGACTTCACTCAACGCAGCCGGATTAAACAATGCATAACTCACATCGCCTGCGCCCGCACTAACGCCTGAAAATGACATCCCCTGAGCTGTCGTTGAACGTTCTTTATTTGCAAACCCGCCCGCTTGCAGCCCCGTACTGAAAAAAATACATGCTACGATTAATACATGTTTAACCCTGTTTACATCCATCTTAATTCTCCTGTTTTTGCTAGGAATTTGCTCTTCAACTCATTCCAGAACTTTTAAAAAGTAAAAATGTGCTTGATTCCAAACTTCCTTTGTTTAGCGGCAATTACGACATTTGCTAGCCTCTTAAAAACTGCGCCAGACAATGGAAAAACGACAACCCTAATTGCCTTCAACTTTCACTGTGGAGAAACGAGTCTGTTGGCAAATCTAAGCCAACACAAGACGCTGTGCTCATATTGGAGCACCAGTGACGCATGTTGCACCACCAGTGACGGTTATTTCGCTAAGGCTTAGGAAATCCGGGGGATTGGATCTATGAAAAGTGAGGAGTTTTTATCAGTTTTTTAGCAGCGGCGGAGTATTAAAAGTTTTTAGATACAAACGTGAGAAGTAACTTGCTTGGCTAAAGCCCACCGAGATGGCGAGCTCTTTGACCGACCCTACTTTGCCTTCAAGAGATAGTTGGCGGGCTTTCTCTAAACGGCAATGTCGAACAAATTCAGAGGGTGTGAAATTAGCTTTTTCAGCCAAGCGACGCCGCAAGGTGGCTCGACTTACGTGTAATGCTTCGGCTAATTCATTAACACCAAATGAAGAGTCACCCAAATGTTCATCAACAACGGCCCGCACCTTTGAAATATAACTGTCATCGGCATCGACGTTGCCCTCAGGCTTACCTTTATCGAGTAACTCTGTCTGATAAAACGCTTGAAACTGGGCATGTTTCTTGAGGAGGTTATTGATTCTTGCCTTTAGCTCTCTCGCATCGAATGGCTTAGTGAGATAATCATCTACCGCACCAAGCAAACCTGCCAAGCGGTCATCCAGGCTGGCCCTCGCGGTAAGCATGATGACCGGAATTTTCGCGAACTCACCGTTCTTTTTTAACTCCTCAACAAACTCTAGACCGTCTCGTTTGGGCATCATCAAATCAGTCACAATCAGATCAGGAAGCGATTTCTTTACGGCATTTTCAGCGTCAATACCATCGATCGCCTCTCTCACATCGTAGTCCTGCGTGAGCAGTCCACGAATATAGGTTCGCATGTCATCATTGTCGTCCACTACTAATATTTTTGGACGTGAACCCGATTTATCAGTATTTAATACTTCGATTGCTTCATCATCTTGATGCTGTTCAACAGCAATTGGATTGACATCATCTACCACTAAGCTTTGTTGCTCATCAACGATTTCGCTAGATCTTAAATGAGCGCTGCCGATAGGCAGGCGTATACAAAACACCGTACCAGAGCCTGTTTCGCTATTCCCAACTGATGATTGATCGATCGAACTTACTTCCACTTCGCCTGCATGCAATAAGGTCAACTCCTTAACTAATGCTAAACCAATACCGGTACCTGTTCCGCTGCCAACTAAAGCTGAAGTCTGCGATTGAAAATAACGATCAAAGACATGTTCAAGCTCTTCACTAGGTATCCCTTCGCCTGTATCAATGACGCGTATTTCAACGTACTCATCGGTTACGTTTTCGCTTTCCTCAATTGAAGCATCTGCAGAGCTTGAGACCTCAACAATCACACGACCTTCCGCCGGCGTAAATTTTAGCGCGTTACTTATTAAGTTATTCACCATCACATGGAGCTTTTCTAAGTCGATATAGGCGTAGACCTTCGGAGCCTTACTTTGAAATTCCAGTTCAATCTTCTTACTATCAGCAAGGCTAAAAAATTGTGATGTGATTGTATTCACGACGTCACTTACATTCATTCTCGATGCTTTTAAACTCAAGGACTCCCCATCGAACCGGCTTAGCATTAACAATTGGTCGACCATTTGTTGGAGCGATTTTGATTGCTTAACCGCGCCACGAATAATACCTTTGTCTGGAAAGCCCTCTTTTTCGATAAGGCCAGTAAGAGGCCCCTGTATGAGTGTCAATGGTGTTCTGAACTCATGACTAATATTGGCGAAAAACGTAGATTTGACATCATCGAGCTCGAGCAGCTTCACGGCTTGCTGTTCCAGCTCTAAGTTAATCCGACGGATTTCCCCCGCTTTGTTTTCTACCTCAGCCTCAAGATCATCGTTATAGTTACTCTTCAATTGGTTTGAGACCTTTAGCTGCTCTAATGCTAATCGCTGAGCTTCATCTTTTTCACGATAGCTCAACAGGCCATTACTTAAGGCCATTAATATCATTGAGACTACCAAACCAACCTTGGGAGTAAAGGGTATAAGATATTCAGTACTGACACCCGTGGTAAATGCAGCGCGATCAACAATACAAAGCATAAGTGGCAGTTGCGCGACCAATAAATACTTGCTGAATATTGAGCGCTTAGCGATCAAACCATAGAGGGGAGTAATTACCCCAAAGTATAAAACTACCAACAGCGCCAATAGTGCGCACAACCTAATATATAGCTCGTAACCATTTAAATAGGCTACTACCAATATTAGAATGGAGACCGAAAGCAGGCCTATTCCTGCTTTATCTAGGAGTCGGTAATTCTTAAGGCGAATAAACTGGCGAGCAAACAAGGCCGCTAGTATTGCGTTTAACGGATAGAGTATAACCACGAAGGAATAAGCAAGCTCGGGGTCGTTGGGAAGCAGATATTGCAATACCCGCCCATCAACTGCCACAAATAACCCGAGAAGACTAGCGGACCAAAACATATACAACAAAGATGTTGGTTCACGCACCCAAACAAATAGCAGGACTGAGTAAAGCATTAAGCCAAGAAAAATACCCACATAGAGTCCCTCTAAACCTTCAACTCTATCCTTTTCTACAAGATATTCAGGCTGACTCCAAACTGAAGCAGTGAGATAGACTCTGGATCGTGACTTAACCCGTAGATAGAACTCTTGGGTATCACCTGCTTCAAGGTAAATATTGAAATGAAACTGCGGAGAATGGATATCACGCGTATTCTGTGGCTTCGAGTTACCGGTTCGAAAAACAGCTAATTCACTGTTCTTCGGGTAAAAGTCGATCTCGGCCAATACCGCTGGCGATGTTGCTAACACTAAGTTTTGATCGCCTGCAGTATTATTCACTAAACAAAACTTAAACCAATAACTATTGCCACCTTCGTCCAGAACAAACTCTCTTGATACGTCAATCAGTTTATTGAAGTCTTGTTGATCCAGTAAGTTTTGTAAGTTACTTGTGGTAGTCGAATCCTGATCAGGAATACGGTTTTCGTTGTCTTTATAATGAGAGACAAAAGGTAGAGCATTTACACCGTGCATTCGATCAACGGTACTCATGCAGCTCTCATTCATCGGAGAGTTATCAGCTAATATAACGCTCGAAAAAGAAGCTAGAACCAAAATTTTAACTACAAAATATATTTTGAACATCAACTTTTTATGCATCTTTTTATAACTAAGCGTTAATACTAAATTCAATTCAAAATAGACAAAAGGTTCAAAACACTACAAAAGGCAAGGTTTCTGGTTAGAAACTAGACAATATGATCGGAGAAAGGAAAGATTTTTCAATAAGTTAGTTGAGTATACAGTGGTCCGTCAATCTAAATCAAAAAGTGCAGAAGACTTTCCACAAGGTTTTAAACATCCTCTCGTTCGATGTATCGCCGCATTAAGCAAAATGACTATTCACTGTTTTAACAACATATGCCAGTTCTGGTTCAGTGATATAAGCGAAACAAGGCAAGTTCAATACCGCCTTCGATATGTAATCGGCATTCCCATGATCGATTTTTCCTTTTAAGAAAGGCGCAGCTCCAGATTGACAACTCATTGCTCCTGGGTAGATTGTACCAAAACCAATGTTGGCTAATTGCAGGCTGTTGATAAGGCCGGCTCTGAGAGCGGGTTCAATCATCGCAACTGCACAATAGCCATTTTCATTAACTCGATCTGACGATCTACTTATCTTGAGCGGCAAACCCGTAAGATGATCTTGGTAATACTGGATAGCCGCAAGTCGGCTTTCGAGCCGAGCATCAATGTATTTCAGTGAATGATTGAGAAACAGCGATTCATACGAACCAATTCTAGAGTTCCAACCTACAAGGCCGTGTGAATAATGATCTGTTCGCCCATGATTACAAAGAACTCTTGCGGTTTCTGCAATTTCTTCGTCATTCGTAAAGACAGCTCCAGCATCTCCCGATGCCCCAAGTACTTTAGCAGGATAGAAACTAGTGGTTGCTATTAGTGCTGTCGCAATAATTGACTGACCATCATAATTTGTGCCAAAGCACTGAGCGCAGTCCTCTATCAGCAGGACATTATTTTCTTTTGCGTAGGCTCTAATTTCCTCAGTGTCTGGGCTGGCCCAGCCATAAAGATGAACTAAAATAGCGGCCTTTGGATTAAATTGATCGACAGCATCCTTAAATGTATTGATATCCCAATGGCACGATTGCCGATTCACATCTACAGTAACAGGATATGCACCCACGTTGACAACGGCCTCGAAGGTCGCCCAAAATGTCATATCCGGCACCAATACAACTTGGTCTCTCTCAACGCCAACTGCGCGAAGTGCGATTTGAATTGCATCAGTTCCATTAGCACAACCAACGGCAAACTGTGCACCAGATTTTTCCGCCAACTGCTTTTCAAGCGTTGCAACTTGAGGGCCACCGACAAACTGAGTGTTATCAATTAATTCGGATACGTCTCGAAGAAAATTTTCCTTGAAACTGTTTTCGAAACGATTCAGTGCGATGAATGGGACCTTCTCAATAGCCATATGAGCCTCTAAGTATTGTCAATTACGATGGAATGAGTGGGGACGTGACAGGCCGTCTAAATCCCCCATTCAGTATACAAGCGCAAATCAAGTCAATGCAAAACACAAGACCTGACCCTCAACCTCTCCTTTTCTTGATTAGTTCTAACACCTCATTAACGGCCCGCTCTGCGGCCTGAAGTGCGCCTTCGAAATAGCCGTACCAGTCGGAGGCTGTCTCAGTACCAGCAAAATGGATGCGTCCAATCGGTGTGGCTAGATGTCGTCCAAATTCTGTCCAGCCACCCACCCCAAAGCTGGCGGCATAACAACCTCGGGTCCACTCTTCGCTGCTCCAATCTTTGTCAACGTAGTCTATGGGCGTTAGCGCCTGCTGGCCAAAGTATTTGGCAAACACGGACAGCACGGCTTGTTTACGATCAGCATCGGATTTTTGCCCCCAGTAGCGGGCGCTGTCTCCTTCAATAAAACCCATCAACAGGCCGGAGGTTTTACCTTTTTCGGTATTATCAAAGGTAACGTTCACCAACAAATCATCATCAAGGCCAATCGATTGACCTGATAAACCCTTGTCTCGCCAAAATGGCGTCTCATACTGCGCAACGCACTTAATGCAACTACCAGCCGGCATTCTTTGCCACATTTGGTCTTTAGTGCTGGGCATAATAGGGTCGAAATCAATGCGTAATAGTCTGTTAGGCGGAATTGCAGAAATGAGATGTGCCGCAGAATACACAGCTCCATTCTTGCACGTCACCGTCACACCATCTTGATCATGTTCAACAAGTGTTACTGGATGATTTAACTCTAACTCTTCGGATAGTTGTTTAGCCAGCGCCAAACAAAGCCCTTGCGAACCGCCATGAATTCGGTCTTGCTGAGCACCGCCATTTACGCTGATCAAGTAATCCAGACTACAGTTCGACTTGGCATAAAACAGCGCATGCAACATGGAAAGTTCTTTTGGCTCAACGGTGAACACCGCCTTTATAACAATGGTAAATGCTTTCCTTGCGGTCTCTGAAATGCTGTTTCGGTTAATCCAAGTTTGCACCGTCATTGAATCCCATTTGCTCGCCTGAGCGTGTTCATACGGGGCTGCTGGATTGATACCACTAACAAGCTTATCGAAGCGCCAGAGCATCCATCCCAATTGAAGTGTTTGTGCAATATTGAGCTTAGGGATTGTGCCGGAGTATTCCGTGATTTTTTGCCTTAAATAGATCAGGTTTTTACCACCATCATAAAGAGGGTAAGTCTTTAACTGATGCTGCTTGAGTAACTCATACATTTGATCATGACCCGGCCCAATCCATTGACCGCCAACATCCACCAAATCTCCATTAGCAAATTGATGATTCAAACTGCGCCCACCAACACGGTCTCGTGCTTCCAATAAAACAACCCTCTTACCATTCCGCTTTAATAAAGAGGCGGCATGCAGACCTGACAAACCGGCACCAATAACAATAACATCGGCTTTCTTAACTTTTGTCATTGATAGTTTTTAGGTTGTTTGGTGGAGATGGAGTACTAAATGCCCGCATTCAGTATACAAGACCCAATCAACCTAAAGCAAAAGACAAAACCTGACCCTTAATTGATCTCGCTAAACTATTCGCGAGTACTTCAACAACTGCACTATCTACACTCGTTATCTAAAGGCCCAGAGGGGCCGGAATTGAGAACGCATATCGGGTTGCCTAATACCGAACCAAAAAACCTAGAATGATATGCGCGGGTTCGACTAAATCCAGTTCCGACATTCGCGCGCATAGAGCGAGAAGTCCCGGAGATGGTGCTGTTATGAATCTCAGCTGACGCATCTACCGTACCATTTTGATAGCCATAAGCCGCGGTACCTATACCCGTAATCAATTCTGCTGTGATCCGACTGTTGCTGATTAAAATATTGGAATCAGCATTGTAGACTCCGACACTATCTTGATTTCCTTGCCTAGCCAACACGTAGCTATCGCGTAACTCACTAGCTTGAAAGGTTCTCGTTTGTTGATATATACCATACGCATTCTGTGCGTTTGAACAACGCACTATAATTCTCAACCCCTCCATCATTACTATTGAATTACGATTGTAAACACCTCGACAGCTTCCACTAGTCGTTGCTGCGCTGGTAAAAATGGATATTGTTGTATCACTAATTACAGGTGCGATCGACGGAGCAAACGTTGTGTTTGGACTAGTAAATATTCCGTAGACACTGCGAGACCCGCCAACGCTGATTCTCATATTGGAGAGTTCACTATTGCCAATAGCCCATATACCGACCGAGAGATTAGAATCACCACTGTTGTTAATTTGCATATTGGAAATGCTAGTGTTGTGACCGCTTATTAATATAGACGAATTAGTCCCCGAATTACCGCTGATAGCACCGTTGATTATTGTGCTGTGCTCTCCAGCCCCATGAACACTAACATAGCTTGGAATGCGAATTGTGCGCGTGATGTTATAGGTACCGGGGCCGATCACGATTAAGTATCGATTGCTCTCACTCGCATCTTCTATCGAGCTAATAGCAGCAGCTAAACTAACAAAATCGCCGTTACTTGGGCTCACACGAATTACGTTCTGCAACGTCTGCGACGGTTCAGCATCGTCCCCAAATAACGGTATGACCACGACTTTGTTGTGCGCGCTGACGTCACTGCTAATTAACAGAGCAGCAATGACACAAAAGCGAGTTAACAATAATATCTTTCTTGGGCCCATAATAACCTTCCTTTAAATTGGTCATTAGAGAGTACGCTGAACCTGAGGCTTTACGATTGAGTAAATCCACCTACTTTTCAATGTCAGGATACCTAAATTTCGCCAAGAGAATCAATGAGAATAAGAGTGTCGCGTCTTAAATTGTGGATAAATATGTAGCACACATCATCAACACTCAATTTAGTTGTTAATTGTCTTTAGCCTGCATTAAAAGCAGTCGCCTCTAGCCATAAACTTTTCGCCAAACCTCATGTGAACGGGCACACCGTGCGCGTTTGTATCGCCCACTTTAACAATAGTTTCAGCATGCAAATGAAGGTGTGGTTCAATGGTGTTTCCTGAATTCCCAATGCGTCCGACTTCCTGCCCGGTTTCCACTTCGTCACCCAACTCGACTATAACACTTCCCTGCTTCATGTGGTGTAAGTGAACATGATGGCTACCACATTGCAAAACTATACCGTTCCCTCCAGTTTTAACTTTATCGGAACCGCCGATTGCTTGATCAGGTCGGTCATTTTCCCGCTCCACAATAACGCCATTGCAGGGTGAATATACGGGTGCGTCGAACATTTCATAAGCCTCAATGTTTTGAGGCTTAGGGTTTAGTAGAGACCCTTGTTTAGTTCTAAAACCAGAGGAACCAACCTTTATTATATCAAGAGCATATTGCTGCCCAAGGTCTCGAGGTTTGTCACTTGGGAATATATGAAAATTCAATACCGGCGAGATGCCTCCAGATAAAACGCAAGTTCTATCTCCCACTTTAAATGGCGGGGTAAGATCGATGAATTCACCAACCGGTGTTTGACGACCAGCTACTCCCTGCCACATAAGAAAACAGGCTAGAGGTAAGATTAATAACAATGGGAGGTTTGACGCAAACGTTGTTAACAGAGGCTTTTTAGACACAGGTTTACTAAGGTAGGCCGCCATGAGGCTAACAAACACGGCTACAATTAAGATTAGCCCATAAGCTGGTGGGTATACCCATACACCCCCCACCCACAATCCAAAGAACAATGCTAGGACACTGCCGATTTTGATAAATGACTCAACATTTGTTCTGCGGTTCGACAACGCGAACCACAAGAGGGTCACTCCGATCAAAATCAGCTGCGCATAAATACCATTAAGTAGCATATTCCATTTCCCTATGTTGGTTAAAAACTAAGAAGTAGCAAACGGTTAAAATCACACCGTGAGCATACAAGAGCCAATCAACCCAATGAAAAATACAAGGCCTGACCCTCAATCGTGCAATCGCGCATGTTATTATTTCCCCAATGAAACATGTCATATTACTTTTACTGGTTGCGACACTATCAGGGCCAGCAATCGCTGAATTGAGCCTCACTGAACAAGGCCGTACTTTTCTTGAGCAGAACCGGCACAAAGAAGGCGTTGTCGTCACGAAATCTGGATTGCAATATAAAATCTTGGAGCAAGGGAATAGCAAGAGCCCTACAACTCGAAGCCGAGTAACTATAAATTACCAAGGCAAACATGTCGACAATGCGGTGTTCGACAGCACATTCAACGACGAACCACTGACTCTAAGACTGCGTAAGGCTATCAGGGGCTGGAAAGAAGGGCTACCGCTTATTGGCGAGGGCGGGCGTATCGTGTTGTATGTACCACCCCGGTTAGCCTATGGCCGAAGGGGAGCACCACCAAGTATCAAGCGCAACGAAACTCTTATATTTATTATCGACCTGCTCGAAGTAGAGAACTAAACGAGAACTGGTGTCGCTCACCCCATGCAAAATACAAGACCTGATCGTCAATTACTCTTCTGACCCTCAATTCCTCTTCTTCAAGCTAAGGCATGGCAGGCGATTGCTGCACCGGATTGCGCTCTATCTACTACACGGAACGTTAGCGCAATTAAATGGGGTCCGGCCCCGCTTTTTTATTTACTCCTAAACCACCGCCGCCAAATAACTAGCCTGATTAATTGCCGCCTTAGCATCAAGCTCGGCTGCCTCATACGCCCCACCCACTAAGCTCACGCTCTGTCCCTTAGCGTCTAATTCATCAAACAAATTACGCAGCGAATTTTGCCCCGCACAAACGATGATGGTGTCTACTTCGAGTGTTTTATCTTCGCCCTGATGATGTATGTGTAAACCTTGGTCATCAATACTTTGGTAGTCGACTCCGTTCATCATGGCGACGCCGCGTTTGGCTAGCGATAACCGATGTGTCCAGCCAGTGGTTTTGGCGAGGCCTCTGCCAACGGGTGTGGTTTTTCTTTGCAGTAAGTAAACTTGTCGATCTGCCTTTTCAAAGATGGGTTCAACGCCGGTAACGCCGCCGCGTGGGTGGTTTTCAAAATCGATTCCCCACTCTTTGGCAAACACATCTTTACTTAATGCGCCTGATACGCCTTTGTGCATGATTAGCTCGGCGACATCAAAACCGATTCCGCCTGCGCCGATGATGGCTACTTTTCCACCTACTGGTTTTGTGCCTTTGATCGCATCGATATAGCTAATTACTTTGCTGTTATCGATGCCGGGGATTTCTGGAGTACGTGGGCTTATGCCTGTGGCAATAACGACTTGGTCAAAATTCTCTTCTAACACGTCAGCGGTGTTTGCCTGAGTATTTAATCGGACTTCAACATTCCCCAGCTCCATCATGCGATGGTAGTAACGCAGGGTTTCATAAAACTCTTCTTTACCAGGGATGGTTTTTGCAAGGTTGAATTGCCCACCAATTTTATCACTACCCTCGATAAGAGTTACTTTATGGCCGCGCTGGCTAGCCACGGTGGCATAGGCAAGCCCGGCTGGGCCGGCGCCCACAACGGCGATTCGTTTTGGGGAATCGGCCGGCTCATAGTTAAGCTTTGTTTCGTGGCATGCTCTTGGGTTAACCAAGCAGCTGACTTCTTTGCCGCCAAAGGTGTGGTCTAGACAGGCCTGATTACAGGCTATGCAGGTATTGATTTCATCTTCTCGGCCCTGCCAGGCTTTTTTGACCAGTTCAGCGTCGGCCAGCATGGGCCTTGCCATAGAAACAAGATCTGCTTCGCCATCAACCAATACTTGTTCGGCGACATCAGGCATGTTGATGCGGTTACTGGTGATAATCGGGATGCCTACTTCTTTGCGCAGGCGGCCAGTCACACTGGTGAATGCCGCGCGCGGTACCATTGTGGCAATTGTGGGTACGGCGGATTCGTGCCAGGTGAAGTGCGTGGAGATCATAGTCCCACCTTCTCTCTCTATGTTCTTAGCTAATAGGGCAACCTCTTCCCAGGACATACCTCCTTGAAGCATGTCCATTCCGGCTATGCGAAATATAATGATGAATTCCTCACCTACTGCTTCGCGAACTCTGCGAACAATTGCTAATGGGAAGCGCATTCTATTCTCATAGCTGCCGCCCCAACCATCTTCGCGTCGATTGGTTTTCTCTACTAAAAAGGTACTCACCAAATACCCAGCTGAGCCGATGATTTCTACTCCGTCGTAACCGGCACTTTGTGCCAGAGACGCGCAATTAACGAAATCAGCAATTTGTTTTTCTAAGCCTTCTTCACTTAACTCATGAGGCTTATGTCTAGCAATGCGTGATTGCACCGCCGAAGGGGCAACACAATTTTCATGACCAGCAAGCGGGCCTTCATGCAAAATCTGCATGCAGATTTTTACATCAGGGTCAGTGTTGTGTACTGCATCGGTGACAATACGGTGTTGTTCTGCATGCTCTAGAGTAGAGAGTTGCGCACCCGTTGTAGAGCCTTCGCTATTAGGCGCTATACCGCCGGTGATAATCATGCCCACACCGCCAGCGGCACGTTCACTAAAGAACGCCGCCATTCGTTCGAAGCCACCTTCTGCATCTTCAAGACCGGTGTGCATTGAGCCCATTAACGCCCGGTTCTTGATCTGCGTAAAACCCAAATCAAGAGGAGTAAAAAGCTCAGGGTACTTTGGGTGTGCATTCATAATTATTCTTCCTCTACTGTAATTTCCAGCAACAGTTCATCGGCGCCGACTTGGCTACCAACACTTGCCAATAATTGGCTCACTGTTCCTTCTTTAGTTGCCATTATCGGATGTTGCATTTTCATGGCTTCTAATATCAAAAGAACGTCCCCTTTATTTACCATTTGCCCCTCTTCAACCATGACTTCGAGAATTGCGCCGTGCATCGGTGCGGTTATGTGCCCGCCCCCTTCAGCTTCTACGCTTTCACCGGCTAAACTGATAGTGTCGGAAAACTCATGGCTTTGCCTGCCATCGGAAATCGTCACAGCGTAGTCGTTCAGGTATTCAAATTGAATTTGTCGGCGCTGTCCATTCAGCATTAGTTGAGCACGATGTTCGTTGATTGACTCAAGCTCGATGCAGACGGTTTCTATATCAGGATTTTTAACGTTACTGATGACATAGCCGCTGTTGGTATTCGTTGTAACACTCAGTGAAAACTCAATGTCATCGAATTGATAAGTGACGAAAGACTCTAAGTCACCTGCGCTAGACCAATTACGAAGTTGATGACTCACATTCAGTGTTCTGGAATAACAGGCTTTATGGCGTTGTTCCAATTGGACAACGGCGGCAATGGCCGCTTGCTCAAAACTAGGGGGCTTTAGAGTCAAATCACCCTCATTAAATTCTTGCGCAATAAATGCTGTTGTCGCTTGGCCGTCGATAAACGTTGGTTTCTCTAAACACTCAATCAAAAAGGTCTTATTGTTCTTCACACCAAACAAGGCCGTTTGTTCGAGAGCACTTATAAGGCGTCGGCGAGCCGCTTCGCGATTAGGCCCATGCGCAATAACTTTCGCCACCATAGGATCATAAAAAGGTGAGATTGCTTGACTAGATTCAATACCGCTGTCTATGCGAATTCCATCACCAGTGGCTGGATCCCAATAGGAAACAAAACCTGCAGTAGGCAAAAAATTATTGGCAGGGTCTTCGGTATACAAACGTACTTCAATAGCATGACCATTGAGTTGAACATCATCTTGGGTGAGCCCTAGCGCTTCTCCTTGAGCGACTTGTAACTGCAACGTGACCAGATCAAGCCCGGTAATCATCTCGGTAACGGGGTGTTCCACTTGCAAGCGTGTATTCATTTCCAGAAAGTAAAATTCTCCTTTTGAGTCCAGAAGAAATTCAACCGTGCCTGCGCCTTCATAGTTAATACTCTTTGCTGCAGCAACGGCGGCTTCACCCATGCGCTTACGCAGTGTCTCTGTCATAATTGGGCAAGGTGCTTCTTCTACCACCTTTTGATGGCGTCTTTGTACCGAGCAATCCCGCTCTCCCAGATAAACCGTTGTCCCCTGCTGGTCAGCGAACACTTGCACTTCTACATGCCTTGGTTCGATAATCGCTTTTTCCAGAATTAACTCTCCTGAGCCAAAGGCATTTTCGGCCTCGGACCGTGCTAACTTAATAGCCGATGCCAATTGATCTTGATCGCTGACGAGCCGCATACCCCGACCACCACCACCGGCAGCCGCTTTTACCATTACCGGCATGCCGATTTTATGCGCTTCGCTGATCAACACATCATCGTCTTGTTGTTCGCCCTCGTAGCCTGGAACACAGGGAACGCCAGACGCTATCATGCGCCGCTTCGATTCGGCCTTGTTGCCCATTACCTCAATGGCATTCGCACTAGGGCCAATAAAAACCAAGCCCTCTTGTTTACAGACATTGGCGAAATCAGCATTCTCACTCAGGAATCCATAACCCGGGTGAACAGCCTGTGCGCCTGTGGCTTTAGCCGCCGCCAAGATATTGTCTACTACTAAGTAAGAGGCATTCACTGGGCTAGCGCCAATGTGCACGGCTTCATCGGCGAGTTGTGTGTGCGGTGCACCCGCATCAGCATCAGAGTAGACCGCGATGGTTCGATAGCCTAAGGACTTAGCAGTGCGTATCACGCGGCATGCTATCTCACCTCGATTGGCAATTAAAACACTATTGAACACTTTATTTGTTTCGCTCATTTTATCTCCACCTTCCTACACTGATCACCACTTATCGCCACATCGAGCCACTTCTTCCCACACCAGGCTCGATTATTCATTGGTCCACTTCGCAGCACGCTTTTCTACAAATGCCGCGACTCCTTCACGACCTTCATCGCTCAACATACAGCTGGCGAAACCATCGGCGGCAAAGTCCAAGGCTTGCGCTCTTGGTGCCCTCGTGGTTTCAAAAATAATTGCTTTAGTTGTAGCATTCGCAGCAGGTGCACATGATCTGATTTGCGCTAGAGTTTCTTCACATAGGCGCTCGAGGTCTTCGCTGTCGGTCGCCACTAAATGCGCAACACCAAATTCGACCGCTTGTTCGCCTTTGAACTTTGCGCCTGTCAGCATTAATCTGCGTGCCTGAGTCAGGCCCACTCGCTCGGTCACAAATGGCGCTATTTGCGCGGGCGGGATGCCGAGGCTGGTTTCACTCAAACGAAACTTTGCGTCAGCCGTGACGATGGTGACATCACCCACACAGGCTAAGCCTAATCCACCACCAATTGCCGCACCCTCGACCAACATTATGACTACCTGAGGTTGCTCGTTGAGCTTGATCATCAAGTTGCCGAAGGAGCGATTTGAGGCCGCGACCTCGGCGTGATCCATCTCGCCTTGCATGCCACTCTTGAAACCTTTGATATCTCCGCCTGCGCAAAAATAACCGCCTTTGCCGCGCATAACAATCGAGCGAACGCTGCGATCGTCCTTGACGGCATCTAGAACCTCACCCAGTTCTTCGGTCATTTGCGCTGATAAGGCATTGCGCATCTCTGGTCGGTTTAGCCAAATAGTTAATACGCTGGCATCTCTTTCTAAAACCAAAAATTCGGTAGTGGGTAGTGACATAGAATTTCTCGATGAAAATGTGTTGAGTTATTATTTTGGAATTTGTTTTTTTAAGTCGACAGCTAAGTCTTACAAACGAGCAATACCAAAACTATTGGGGTTCACCGTGCGGCGACGCCCTTCTTTTACCGTCTCTAGTAAAAAGGCTAGGGTTTTACGGGTATCTCTGGGATCAATCATGCCGTCATCCATCATGTGTCCAGATGTGTAAAACGCGGAAGACTGGCTATCAAACATATAAGTTAGGCCAGCTTCCTGTTTACTTAATGCCGCTTCGTCTGCTTCTTTGCCCAAGGCTTCAGCCTTGGCGCGCGCCACCATAGACATCGTTTTGGCTGCTTGCTCACCGCCCATAACACCGGTCTTGGCATTAGGGAATGTATACAGAAAGTCTGGGAAGAATCCTCGGCCGCACATGCCATAGTTCCCAGCGCCAAAGCTTGCTCCGGTCATTAAGGTAATGCGTGGCACTTCCAAATTGCGCACCGCTTGAACCATTTTCGATCCATGCTTGATCATGCCCGCTTGTTCGGATTTCGTACCGACGATATAGCCAGTGGTATTTTGTAGGAACACGACAGGAATATTTGCTTGTTCACACAGCTGCATAAACTGCGCAGCTTTAGTTGCCCCTTGCGGATCAATAGGGCCGTTGTTACCAATCATTCCACAGGCATGGCCATACACTTCAGCCTGAATACACACTGTGGACACTCCATAGCGCGGCTTGAAGTCCAGAAAGTCTGATCCGTCTACAATGCGTGCGACTAGCTCTCGAACATCATAAGGAATTCGATAGTCTACGGGTATTACCCCGGCAATTTCATCTGGGTTATAAATGGGTTCCTTATATGATTTCAACGGGTGCGATGAGCAATTCTCATTCCATTGCAATCGCTGCATTAATTCACGCGCGATTAGAACTCCATGGCTATCGTTTTCAGCTAAGTATTCAGCAAGGCCTGACACAGTGGCGTGCATCTCGGCTCCGCCCAATTCTTCTTCGGTGGCTATTTCTCCGGTTGCCGCTTTTAGTAATGGCGGCCCTGCTAGGAATGCTCGACCTCGACCTTTAACAGCAATCACGTAATCACTAAGGCCTGGCATATACGCTCCGCCAGCGGTTGATGAACCATGCAAAATTGATATCACCGGGATACCCGCTTTACTTAATCGAGCTTGGTTACCAAATAACATTCCGCCTTCGGTAAAACCTTCGACCTTGTAATTGAGTAGATCTCCGCCCGCGCTTTCGACTAAATGCACGAAGGGTAATTTTTGTTCTAGCGCAATCTCTTGCGACCTCATGACCCGATAACCACCCGCTTCTGTTAGAGAACCGGCCATAATGCCACTGTCATCGACCACAACCACACAGCGCACCCCAGCAATAAAACCGATGCCAGAAATAATAGTAGCGCCTGGGATGGACTTTTCTGGGTCCGGCGTATCCAGCAAATAGCCAGCGATATTGGCAATGGCTAACCAGGGCATGCCCGGGTCTAGCAATTGTGCCAAGCGCTCTCTTGGCATTAACTGCCCGCGTTTCTCAAAGCGCGCTTTTCGTTTGGCGGATATTTTTGCGCCCCGACCATTAAGCTCATTTAACTGCTCAAGGAGCTCAAGCATGTCAGCTCGGTTTTTTGCAAACGCCTCTGAAGTAGTATCAATTTTAGTTTTGAAAACGGCCATTAGCTCATTCCTTCTTTAGAGTTTACAGAGTGCTTGGCCATCTCAGCGGGCACTTTATTAGCAGGAATTTTAATAGGCACTTCCAATAGTAATTGCGCATAGCCTTTACCCTGAGCATCATTGCGGATGCTCGCCATACCCCCGCCACCTAAAACTTCGTCTAGTAGAAAGTTCATTGCATTAAGACCAGGTAGTTGAAAACGGCTGATATTAGAGCCGTCTTTAATGAAGTGACTGAAACGAGCA
>CAJQNY010000003.1 GCA_905479805.1 uncultured Arenicella sp. | reverse complement strand
CGCTCGGTATTTGGTGACGACAAGCCTTTTTACAAAGACAAGCCTTGGTACATCGATAGCTTTAGAGGCGGTGCTAACAGCGCACAAAAATTCACCGCAGGCGGGTATGAGTTCCTCCACATTGCTTTGGAAATGCAAGCCGATGATGCCGTCGTGAAATGGGTCGAGTCGGTACTCGCCAATAACCCAGGTTTACCCACTATCATCAGCACTCACGACTATCTGAGTGTAAAAGGCACAAGAGAAGCTGTGGCGATTATTGATCTCTCCACCGCAGACCCGCAACACCACAACGATGCCCAACAAATGTGGGACAAGCTCTATAGCCAGCATGACCAAATACTCATGGTGCTCTGCGGGCACCAACACGGCCAAAACCATCGGGTGGACAACAACGTTAATGGTAAACCCGTTTATCAAATTCTGGCGGATTACCAAGACCGTGGACAAGTCGCCATTGATGCCGGCCAAGCCGCAGGTAGATTAGGCCGACAAGGCCAAGCCGTGGGGGATGGGTGGTTCCGCCTAATGGAGTTCGATCTCGCAGGCACAACGCCAACCGTAAAAGTGAAAACCTATTCCACTTACTACAAAGAGTATTCAGGAGAGGCGCAGAATTATTCTAAATGGTACAAAGCACATGAACACCCAGATTTAAGCGATGCGGATTTTCTGAAGAAGGATGATTACACGCTTGAGCTCACAAAATTTCATCAGCGTTTTTCGTCAGCTCGGAGGCCCTAATGAGAGAATTAGGCTTCAACCGACACCTAGGCTATTAAAATAATTGTCTTGTTATCCGATGGTTCAAATGTTAAAAACTGTTAATACCGTTACATTAATAGGGCGGTGAGAAGAAGAATTTGAGCTGAAACAGGCGAATGGATGAGTTTGCCTAAGGCTTTAAGGGTTGAAAAATAGAGTTAATGGATGAGGTCTTGTCGCTAGCAAATCCAACCAAAGATGGTGAAGGATGAGCTGTTACAAGACATAAAATTAGGGTGGGTTCTTTGCTTGAAGAATAAATAGAAAGGGACGCATGAAAAGCTGGGAGTGGGGTTAAAATTGAATTCAAATAAGATAAGTGTGCTGATTGTCTGTGCGCACGTTGCGGTAGACCGAAGCCGGAAAAAGGATAACGACACTTTGCAGCCCATGGCGGGTGTTTATGTGGCTGCGAACCTAGACCCTGAGTCGTTTGACATTACGCTTTATCACGAAATTTCTAGCGGCCCCTATGATATTCACGCCGATGCACAATATGACTTAGTGTTTTTGAGTGGTCTGCAAAAAGAGTTCGATAGGATGAAGCAGCTCTCCTACGTATTTAAATCAAAAGGCAGTACTGTAGTTGCAGGTGGCAGTATCTGCACCTTGTATCCTGAGTACTCGGCAGAGTTCTTTGATGTGGTTTGTGCTGGCGGAGTTGAAGGCGCTGGACTGGCCGCGAACGACTACAAACGAGGCACCTTACAAAAGATATACCGCAGCACCAACAAAGACACCAGCAGCCTTAAGTTAGATTACGACCTATTGCGTAAATCAGGTATTTCAACTGAAGTTCATTTGGTTGAGGCATCACGCGGATGCAACTATAAATGCAATTTTTGCACCATTCCCGCTGAGAACAGCCGACACAAGGCCTACGAACTCGACACTACTATGGCCAATATTCGCAATGCCATCAGTAATGTGGGGCCGCGTGATATGAAGTTCTGGTATCCCTTTGTCTATTTTATTGATAATCATTTCACCATCAACAAAAAGCACGTTAGAGAACTCTGCGCGCAGCTAAAGTCTGAGAGGCGGGTGCGAAAATGGGGTGGTTTGTTCTCACAAGACATGTTGGCAGATAGAGCGCTCGTAGACACATTGGCGGACTCAAAATGCATGACTATGTTCGTCGGGATTGAATCACTAGACCATGAGTTCCTCGCCAAAGTAAATAAGCGCCAAAACCTCAAAAAGCTTTCATCGCTGATGGACAATATTGATTATGCACAGAGCAAGGGCATCATCATTATGTTTGGTTACTTGTTCGACCCTAAGGATGCAACCGTGGAATCAATGACGGCGGAAATGCTTAGCCTTTACAATAACCCGATTTTAACCTTCCCGACGTTCTTCAGCTTTATCTCGCCCTTGATAGGTACAGGTACTTTTTGGGACAGTGCTGACAATGGAGAGTTTTTACCCAATCTCAATCTGCGAGACTTAGATGGCTCAACCGTTGCTTTTGCGGACACCAAAGACGACAAAGAAACGCTAACCAACTTCGCGCGCTTTCTGTTTGCCGACCTTAGCGAGCTCGTTACGTTTGGCAATGTGTTAAAGAAAACACTTAAGTACATATTTCGTTATAGGATGTTCCACCCAGTGCGAATGTACATGGTGTACCGTGCTAATACTCGGCCGTTTAGACGTCGCAGGACCACCACCTTACGCACCTATATCGGGGGTCGAGACATACTCGACCCGCAGTATCTTGACCTGCCAGTAGATATCTCTGAAGAAGACAGAATTAAGTATTTTGAGCCAACTAAGGTAACCGATGAAAACGGGGAGCTTGCTCCTTGGCTACGCAAAGAGCTGGCCAGTAGCAATGCGGTAGAGCAGGTTATTAAACCGACGGAAATAAAACTAAAAGAGGTGGTGTAAAGCGGACGAGTGGAAAGCGGTTAAGCGTTTAGCCTTAAACCTTGGCTCTATTTCGTAGTAGCGTTAATAAGCCACCGCGCACATTGGGTTGCCATTTAGGTATTAAGAACACCATGATCAAGTTCTCTATGCCAGCCAGAACACCCAGCACACCGGCTAAGTACCAAAGCTCAGGAATGAACTCGAAGAAAAATAAGCACAGCGCAAATACACCAAAAAGAGAGATAGCAATACGGGCCAATAAAGTATGAAAGCTTGCCAATTTACCATAGCGATAGAAAGCCGAGCCGTGGACGCATACCCAGGTGACAACAAACAATGCGAGAATGTAGCCATGTTCCAAGAATACATAGCTGTGCAAATAGCCCACCGCAAATAGAGTGACTATCATTAACAATAAGTCAGCCGCAGAATCGAGCAAGGCGCCTAGATTACTGGTGACTTCTAGTTTTCTGGCCAGCCAACCATCAAACACATCACTTAAGCCGGCGGCCAGCAACAGCCACGCAAATATATCCTCTGAGCGCGTATACACCAACCAAGCCATAACAGGCGTGCTCAGCAGGCGGATTATAGAAATTGCGTTGGGAACGTGTTTCAGCATGTGTGCTGGCTCTAAGCTAAAAAGTAATAGCGCAAATATAGCGCGTTATGCGTCCCCAGGCTTGAAAAATTGAAAACTGCAAACCTATTCCTGCGGTCGTTCTTGTTCCGTATATTCTTTTTGATAGCAGTGCTGTTCTTCACTGGTGTTGTCTTCTTATTTGGCTGGTCAATGCCAAATAGAATTAGGCATAGCCTTATTGGCATGCCGGCTCAATGTATTACGGTTTTCTTGCGCGTTTTTTGTAAAATTAAATTAGAGATTATCGGCCTAGAAAATATCCCAAAGGGCAATTATGTCGCCTTGTGTAAGCATCAATCGAACTGGGAAACGATTTTCATGCAGTACTTGCTGAAGCCAGCGAGCACAATTCTAAAAAGAGAACTTCTTTACATTCCCATCTTTGGCTGGGGGCTTGCTCGCGTGCAACCCATATCTATTAACCGCAACGACCCACGCGGTGCTATTCGTAAGGTGATGGAAGAGGGCAAAAAACGTTTAGCCATGGGCAACAATATTGTGGTTTACCCGGAAGGCACGCGGATCAAGTTTGGCGATAAAGGTTTATACGCACGTAGCGGAGCCGCGTTAGCCATTGCGGGCAAAGTTCCCATACTGCCCATGTCGCACAATGCAGGCCTGTGTTGGCCAGCCAGAGAGTTTTTGAAACACCCTGGCACCATTAAATTGGTGATTGGTAAACCCATAGATTCATCCACCGGCACGAGTAAAAGTTTGACCAATCAGGCCGAACAATGGATCGAGGATCAGCAACGGTTATTCGCATTAGAGTGACGGGGTCATAGGGTGGTTT
Organism: uncultured Arenicella sp.; assembly: GCA_905479805.1. Classification (GTDB taxonomy): domain Bacteria; phylum Pseudomonadota; class Gammaproteobacteria; order Arenicellales; family Arenicellaceae; genus Arenicella. Next base: position 2,832 of record CAJQNY010000003.1, on the reverse strand, counting down.
GCCCTCTCCGCCGATGTGGGTGTACCATTCATCTCTTGTCGCTATACAATAGCAGCAGATATCAGATATAGTTGATATAGAAAATAGCCACTATTTTCAGTTTCACGTTATTTGTTTTTACAATAACGCCTTCGGTTAGGGGTAATTTTGAGAAGTTTAAGGATCCGAATTTTGCGTTCCATGGCGATGATTTTAATTACGAGCAGAGACTTGTATGAATTGTAAGTCGTGTAATACAGACTGCCCTGAGGGCGATGAGGCCTGTGCCAATTGTGGTACGGCGCTTCTGCTTAGCTGCGCAAGCTGCTCGGAATCCGTAGATGTGGGTGATAAGTTTTGCCGCAACTGTGGCACACCGCAAATAGTTAAAGAAGAAACTCAAGAACACATCGATCCCAACCGCCGTCAGATAACCGCATTGTTTTGTGATTTAGTCGGCTCAACTGACTTGTCCACAATGATGGACGCCGAAGAATTCCGGGATCTCATTGCCGACTACCAAGCGCAGGCCACAAAAGTTATCGAGCGCTACGGTGGTTATATCTCCAACTTCATGGGTGATGGCATCTTAGTGCTTTATAGCTACCCTATTGCTCAAGAAGACGCAGCCGAACGGGCTATTAGAACAGCATTAGATTTAGTGGATGAGATTGGCAAGGTAGAGCTTGCCGACAAACACGAACTTAAGGTCCGTATTGGCGTTGCCACTGGCGTCACTATTGTGGGCGATCTCATCGGTGCACGCTCATCCGAACAGCGTGCTGTAGTAGGAGAAACTCCCAACTTGGCGGCACGGCTGCAAAATGTTGCTAAACCGAACCAAGTAGTGATTGCGCAAAGTACTTATCAATTGGTGAAAGGCTTATTTGAGACCACTGATCTTGGCAAGGTGCAATTGAAGGGTTTCCCAGATCCACAAAGTTGTTGGTTAGTGGATGGCGCTAAAGTTGAACGAAGCCGCTTTAAAATGCTGCACACTGAACACCTAACAGGTTTAGTTGGACGTGATGAAGAAATGCGAGTTCTTACCCAGCGGCTTGCTGCAGGTAAGCAGGGTGACGGCCAAGTAGTGCTCATCAGTGGCGATCCCGGCATCGGTAAATCGCGAATCATCCAAGAGGTTACTGCTCAAGCAAAGGAAAGTGAATTTAATATTATCCCGTTTAATTGTTCTCCTATTCATCGCAACACCGCACTCTACCCAATTATTCAAGTGCTACAAGGTTGGCTCAATTTTCCAGAACACATCGATAGCCAATTTGAGACTCTTGAAGCAGAGTTAAGTAATAAAAGGATTAACTCTGCCGAATCATTAAGTTTAATGGCATCGCTATTCTCAGTTGAAGTACCTGAGGAGCGTTCCGCCGAACTGGAACTAGCGTTAGCGCCGCAGGTTCTAAGAACGAAAACCCATGAGCTCTTAAGTGATTGGCTTACCAGCACATCTGAATCTAATCCAGTGGTCACTATTTGGGAAGACTTACACTGGGCTGACCCCTCAACACTCGAAGTGTTGACATTGATAGTTGAGAAAACAGGCAGCTCTAAACAAATGCAGCTGTTTACCTTTCGTCCAGAGTTCAGAGTGCCGTGGGAGAGCCGTTCGTTTATCACCACCATGGTGCTGCGGCCCTTAGATGCGGATCAAACCGAAATGCTTATTCGTGAATTCGCAGAACGCGAAATGCTGCCAGAAGACATTGTCGATTCACTAGTTAGCCGTTCAGACGGTGTGCCCCTATTCGCCGAAGAACTCGCACAAATGGCGGTGGAATCGAGCAAACTTGTGGGGCGACCATTGACGCAAACCGATATTCCATCCTCATTACACGATTCGTTGGTATCAAGACTAGACAATCTAGGCACCACGCGTAAATTCGCACAGGTAGCCTCTGTGCTAGGCCGCAATTTCACTTTTGATTTGCTGCCGCACTTGTTTGAAGAAAGCGAAAGCGCGATTGCTGCGTCTCTTGGCAAGCTAGTCGACACACAGATCCTCACAAAAGAAGGTTCGGACCAAACAGCCTCGTATCAATTCCGTCATGCGCTGATTCAAGACACCGCTTATAAATCGATGCTCAAGAAAGATCGCAAGCAGGTGCATTTACAAATTGCCGAGATGTTTGAATCAGAGGCTATTAAAACCACAGCGCAACAGCCAGAGGTGCTAGCCCACCACTTTACTGAGGCTGAGAGTGCCGATCGAGCCATGTTCTATTGGGAGAAGGCAGGCAGCCAATCCCTCTCGCGCTTTGACAACGTGGAGGCCATGAACCATTTTCAGCGGGCGCTAGATCAGCTCGACGAAGCCAATCCAAGCGAAGAACAAATACAAACCGAGTTAAATCTATTGCTCGTATTGGGCGTCACGCTAACCATCACCCGCGGCTTCGGCTCAGATGAAGTGGGGCAAGTTTATGGCCGCGCCAGAGACATCTGCTTAGGCATGGAGAACGACCCACGCCTCTACCTCATGTTGAACGGATTATTCCGTTACTACATTGTGCGTGGCGAAGTAACCGCCGCCCATGTGATTGCCGAGCGACTGATGACCATGGCCGAAGAAAGCAAAGACAAAGGCGAGCTGGTTTACGCCCATCAGGTTATGTCATTAACTTTTTCGATGATGGGAAAAATAGATCAATCAAGAGAACATCTCGATGCCGTAGGCAAACATTACGTGCGCGAAGATGCCGCCCAATTAGCCGAGATGACTGGGGCTGATGCTCTAATCGCCGCGCGTACAAATGGCGCGGTAACCGCATTGTTTTTACAAGGCGACTATGACCTAGACAAGCAATGGATAGAAGAATGCATCCAAATGGCACGCGA
>CAJQNY010000002.1 GCA_905479805.1 uncultured Arenicella sp. | reverse complement strand
CCTGGAAGCTGTCTGAACGCTGCAATAAGCGCTCAAACAAATCCGTCCATTGCTGGTCTATCGGAATCGACAATTCACGGTTCAATGCATAGTGAGAAAAGTCTGCGCAGAGTCGCATCCTTGGAATCGCATCGATTAACTGTAAGGTATTGAACATGTCATTGGTGATGCAATCACGATGAGTTTCGAACAAGATGGGCACACCCACCTCATCAGAAATAGAAATCCATTCCTCGATAATCGGGATTGAATCAGCCACCGTTAAGGGGTAAACAGTGCCAATAATATTTACCAAAGGTGAATGCATTTCCTTAGCAAGCTCCAATAGCGATTTCAACTCTTGGGCATTTTTTGGAAATGCATTCAATAAACACTCTAGGCCATACTTTTCAAAAAGTGGCATCTTCGCACGACAATCATCGATCTCATGCGCCGCTGGATCTAAACAAATACCTGCAAATCCAGCTTCGGCTATCATCGCAAAACTTTCCTCGTCGGTGCGTTCCATCAAGCCCGGTTGGCGTAAGGCCATCGCCCACATCGACTGGAATACTTTTAACTCTTGCATGTTTAACTCTATTTGGAGTGTGATATTTAGTTGCCGCTAGTAAGCGCTGATGTCTTGTCCTGTATAGGTTGAAGTACCTTCCTTCCATAATTTTCGCAGCATATGACCCTGGAACCCTAGATGAGTTACCGTCGGCGGTTGCCGGCCGTCGAGTGACTCAACCACCTTTTCATGCAGCTCGGGCAAACGATGAAAAGGCACCATAGGATAAGTATGATGTGCTGTGTGATAAGGCATATTCCACAGCAAGCGACGCATCAACACATTTGCACGAATCGTTCTAGTATTAACTAGAATATCCTGCTCATGTGGCATTGCAGTATGCTCTACAATATTTTGTAAATTATGGAACCACTTAGTGCATAACATGGGAAGTAACCAATAGGACAACGCGAGCGTCGATTCAAACAGGAAAGATAAAATTGCTATGAGCGCATAGCCCGCCATCATGAGCCGCGCTTCTTTATGTACGGTGACAAATTGAACGGCTGATAAATGAGGCCAATTGTGCGTTTTGCCGAGCGTGAGTAGAATTACTTCCTTAACTCTACCAGGCCAATAGGTAACTCCTAAAAAGTAGAGCACGTAGGTGAATAGGGTGAAAGGTTTTCCACCGACAATTTCAGCATCCAAGTCGACGTCTTGCGTATGCCTATGGTGCTGATAGTGTTCAAACTTATCCTGATCACGACCCATCAACAAAATAAAACAGAACAAGCGTCCAAATTTTTCGTTGGTGCTTTTGTTTTTGAATACGCTGTTATGGCTTAACTCATGTACCCCTGCGTAGAGACAATTAATTAGAATGCCCTGGGTAATAAAGAACACGACCGACCATGCGCTGCCCCAGCTTAAAGCGAGAAACCAAGTATTCAACGCGATCGCACCTAAATGCCCAAAGGCTTGCACCCAACCCTGCATATCAGATCGTTGGCTCAATATTTTTAGGTCTTTTGCATTAACCTTAATCGTTTTTTCAAATGAAGCGTCCATAAATGGCACCAAGCAATTGTATTAATGGAATTCGAGCCCACAATCATAGTTAAGGCGCAGTAGAAACAAAAGCAGGAATATCAAAGATACAAGAAACGAAGTCAAACTAGCCGCTTACGCATAAATTATTGTTAACTTTGGCATTTCCAAATTGAACAATAAAGCTCAAAAGGGCAAGCTAATCAAAGAACATTAAACAAGAGGTCCAGAATGAACGAGCCACAGATTAATCCGCAGGAACTTTTAGAAAAAATCCTGAACATAAGCAAGGAATTTGCCAAAAAGGGGCAAGACTTTGCGGAACAGCAGCTCGATATTCCTGAGAGAGGTGAAGAGCGTGAACAAATGCTCGATGGTTTAAAAAAGGGTGCCATCGCTTCGGCTGTCATCGTGGGGTTATTAGGAACCAAGGGTGGACGCTCTCTGACCGGTACCGCCATTAAGGTCGGTGGCTTAGCCGCTCTCGGCACTGCAGCATATAAGGGCTACCAAGGCTGGCGCAACAATTCATTCGACGGAGTCGTACCGGTTCATGAACTCGATGGCGAAGAAGCCGATGCACGTGGTCTATTATTAATCCAAGCCATGGTGTCTGCTGCAAACGCAGATGGCAAATTGGATGACGAAGAGCAAGCGATGATCAAACGCGAAATACTCAACATGAACCTAGCGAAGGGGTTGTTCGAAGTGGTCGCTGAAATTATTGATCAGCCACTGAGCGCACAAGAGCTAGCAAAAAAAGTAGACGACGAAGGAACAGCAAGCGAGGTTTATCTAGCTGCAAAAATATTGATAGATGACAATTCGTCAACGGCAGAGGTTCAGTATCTCGCCGATCTGGTCGCGGGGCTTGGCATGAGTCAGCAGTTGGTAGCTGAGCTGGATAAGCAACTCAGTTGATGCCAATGACTAGTTGACGTTATTACCGTCAACAAATTGGATATTTTCGACGTTAATGATGCTTATTCTTGCACCTGTTTTCGTGCTGACATAATAGACACCAGCTTCCACGTACCAGCCAGTACCGTCTATTAGTGCTGTGTCTTCGCCTTCGCCGCCATCGACAGTGCCGCTTCCGGAGCCAGGAATTATGGTGTCATTTCCTTCGCCGCCCATTTGCCTATCGTCACCGGCACCGCCCCTAATCAGATCATCACCCGCCCCACCAGATTGAAAATCATCGCCCTGGCTACCCTCAAGAGTGTCGTCACCATCGCCTCCGTATTGCGAATCACTGCCTTCTTCACCGTTTAGAATATCCTCTCCCTGCTCCCCGTGTTGTGTGTCCTTTCCAAGGCCTCCCACGAGCACGTCATCTCCTGTTCCACCCTTCTGAATGTCATTACCGGCATGACCATACTGCCTGTCGTTTCCAGCATATCCGTTCTGCTTATCCGCTCTTGAAGTACCAACCTGCACATCCACGTCATCAGTTCCTTCTTGATTTTCACCCCACATACAAGATGAGAGAAATAACAGGTTTAAACAGACCAATACGAGTTTTGATTCTTTTTTCATCTATTCCTTACTTACCATGACAAAGTCGTTGTGCGCTGATGCAAGCTTATCACACACTCTTTTGATGTGGATCGTATCAAGGTTTTTGGGTTTACAGAGCAGATGTCTTCTATCATTATGATCGATGTAAAGAATACAAAGAGGTCCAGCATGTCAGAAGAGTTGATTCCCGCTTTAGTCACACGCAAGATTCCATTCGAGTTCCCTGATGACCTAGAGCCACTGTGGATTCCGAGCAACCCTGAACTATCAGCAATGATGAACGGTGGCTCGCTTGTGATGCCGTATCTCGAGCCATTCTTAATTCGCACCATGCGTGAAGCAATTAACCAAATCGACGATGAAGACCTACGTGCTGAGGCGGCAGGCTTTATGTCACAAGAAGGTCAGCACTACAGGGCCCATCGACGCTTTAATGACTTATTGAAAGAAAAACGCTACCCGGAGCTGGAAGATGTTGAAGAGCAAATGGTGGAATCGTATTCCGCTCTATCCAAACGCTCCCTTGCCACACGGATGGCCTATACGGCAGGTTTTGAAGCCATGACGCTTGGCGTGACTAAATGGATTATCGAAGAGCGAGTTAAATTGTTCACGGGGGCTGATTCGCGCGTTGCTTCCTTTGTCTTATGGCATATGGTTGAAGAAACAGAGCACAAACGTGTCGCATTCGACATATACAAGGCTCTCTATCCAACGGGCTTCAAAGCTTATTGGATAAGAATGATTGGCGCATTTCACGGCGCGATAGATGTGATGAAATTCTCCAGGCGTGCTTATAAAGTGATGCTAAAGAAAGAGGGCTTATGGTCACAATTGAAATCTCGACTTCGTTTAGCATCCAACATAACTCGCTTCTTGACGTACGTGGCACCCTTTATGTTTCGAGCCGCAATGCCGTGGCATAACCCCAGAAGTGAGAAGGACCCTCAATGGGTAACTGATTGGATAGCAGGCTACACAAGTAGCGACCATGAAGTAGCGCCTTTAATCGATACCAGCGACCCAATTATGCC
>CAJQNY010000001.1 GCA_905479805.1 uncultured Arenicella sp. | reverse complement strand
CCGGAGTTCCACCCGGACTGTTAATTCTGATAACCACGCCCTTTGAAAACTTTGATTCGAAGGCATTGCGAAGACTTTCATTTATCTGGTCCGAAGTCACACCGACTTCACTACCAATCACTCCGTTTAGCTCAACCAACGCAGTATGTGACGAATTAAAAGCAGGCCCTTTGGACGAACTTCCCGTCATTACCAATATCCCTATCAAATAAACCGCAAACAAGGCAAACAAGGCAATCTTCCAACGTCGCCTCACTTTCTTATCATGCATATAATCTATGGCGAGCTCTTGTAAGATGGCATTGGACCCCATCGCCCTTGAGTCAGTCTGGCCGCTTCCCGGCAATGCCGTACGATTTTCAGAATTATTGTTCTTTCTCTCAAACATCTCAGTTTAACCCTCTTCGTTGACTACTTTCTTTTCCACAATTTGAAAGTCATCGTTAATTAAAAATAATTGCCCATCTTTTTCGTTTATCTGCAAGCTCTCAAGACCGATGCCATAGCAGGGTCCGCCTAGGCAGGCACCTGTATCAGGGGCGTACTCAGCACCATGCGTTGAACAAACTAGGGTTTGACCATCATCGCTAAAGAACTGTCCCGGCATATAATCCAATTGAACAGCTATGTGGCCACACTTATTCAAATACGCAAAATACTGGTAATCGAATTTAACCGCAAATGCAGGGATTTTTTCACCTTGGCCATTTTCCACATCGAAACGAAAACCTTTACCGCCTTCTTCCAGGCCGTCTGTCTCTACAATAAACTGCTCATTCATAAAAAAAACGTACTCTCTTTACACTATATTATTAACTAGCCAACTTAACTAAACGCTTTGCTTATCCGACCATCTAGTAACCAGCCCACAACACCGTTAAACGAGTTTAACACGTCGACCGCGTTTGCATTTTGTAGGGTTGTTTCAGAGTGCACCCCATAAGATACTCCTAGGCCATGCATTTTTGCATTTTCGGCCATCTCCATGTCGTAGCTAGTATCGCCGACCATAATACTCTTATGCGGACTAATGGAGGTAAATTCAAGGATCTCTTCGAGCATCAAGGGGTGAGGCTTGGAGCGTGTTTCGTCTGCACACCGGCTAGCTACAAATTGATTTTCAAAGCCGTACTTAGCAAAAACCCTGTTCATTCCTACTCGAGACTTCCCCGTTGCGATCGCAAGTAACGCACCCGCCTCGTTCAATTTAGTTAAGCCTTCCTCCACACCGATAAATAGTTCTTGTTGTGTCTCGTCGAGAGTCACAAATTGATATTTATAGCGTTCGATCACATCGATTAATTGGTTGTTGCTTGCCTCAGGAAACAATATTTTCATGGCCACATCTAAACTCAGACCAATGATGCTTTGAGCATCTTGATGACTGGGCACGTTCAGACCAACGTCCACAGCAGCCGCACGAATGCAGTTAGAAATTTTTTGTGCGGAATCTATTAATGTTCCATCCCAATCGAATATGACTAATTGATACATGATTTATTAATTTAAGTGCTAGTGATATTTAACTTGCTTAAGACATTTTGAAGATCACCGGGAAGTGGAGCTTCAAAACGAATAGGTTTTTCAGTACTTGGATGAATCAGCTTGATACTAGAGGCATGCAAGAAGAGCCTCTTTAAGCCAAACCCTTTCATTTTCTTATTAAATTCGGTATCGCCGTATTTGGTATCACTGGCAATCGGATGATTCTCAGATTGCGTGTGAACTCTGACTTGATGAGTTCGCCCAGTCAGCAACTTCACCTCAATCAAGCTCGCTACCTCAGAAGAGGAAATCGGTCGTGCTATCGATTTAGCAAAACTGCCATTTTCATCAACAACCACATATCGCTCGCCATGACGCCGTGCAGCGGTGTTCAGTGATTTAATGATAGATCGCTCGCCGTATTTCCAGTTTCCTTTCACCAAGGCTAAATAACGCTTATCTAACCGCCCATTGGCCGTCGAATTATTCTTGAAGTCTTGATGCAATTGCTTAAGAACACTGGCTTTTTTCGCCAAAACCAAACAACCAGAGGTCTCTCTATCCAGTCTATGTACCAACTCTAAATACTTGATATCCGAGCGCAATACACGCAATGCCTCGATAACCCCTACCTTAATACCACTGCCAGCGTGTACCGCCATTCCTGAGGGTTTATTTAACACTAGGATGCTGTCATCTTCATACAGAGTCGCATCATTTAGAAAATCATAATGAGATGCATCGACATTCTTTATTCGATCATTTACTTGCTTAATGGGCGGAATTCTTACTCGATCACCCAACTCTAGGCGAGTCGTCTGCTTTGCTCGCCCCTTATTGACGCGAACCTCCCCTTTGCGGATTATTCGGTAAATATGTGTTTTGGGAACACCTTTTAAGTGCGTTATCAGAAAATTGTCTAAACGTTGCCCCTCACGATTCTCATCAATTTCCACAAAGTAAGCAGTAGCATTCTGTTTGGTATCAACGATTTCCTTAGGCTTAGACGTTTTTTTTAATACTTCCTTCGCTTTCTTCTTGCGAATCTGTGGAGCGGATTCCCTGCCTTGAGTTGCTCTGGGCGTAGTTTTTGCCGCGCCTCGTCTAGTCTTTGACGGGGTCCGCTTGGCACGACTGGGTTTTCGTTTATTTGGCACCGAAATCAGCAACTCAATAGGAAGAAGTGGCAGAATTATAAGCGAGTTTAGCTTTTGTACCCAGCTCATTGAAATTAAAATAGATTTTTTGTTTAACATTCGTTTAACAACGGCCGGCAGCAGTCCAATATTTGCGGGTTTTAATGAATTGCTTAGATAAAAGGTAGCTGCTATTATCGAGCCGCAGATCTAAGGGTAACCTGTGATTTGTGGAACAAATTTTTGGATTACATTGTATCGCTCTCGCTCACTATCAAGTCGAGAGGAATTTGGTTCTTTGGCTGGCTTGTTTTTTAACTCAATCAAAACCGCTCCTCTGTCCTGAAATACGCAAGTTTGTGCTACCAATTTAAGCCATTTAACACAATTATGCAGTCGTGTGATTTTTTCAAATGTCAGCTTATTACTAATTTAATTGTTTGAGATCAAGTGAATGGTTTCCGTTCACTTTCATCAACCAGACAACTGCAAGCTGATCGAGCAACAAATGGCTCTATTTGAACGGTCTCCGCATATGCTGTCAGTGTAATTTTAGTGCAATCAATTAATTGCAAAAAACTTCACCAACAGAAAAGAGAGTGAATGTCCTTCGACAATTCACAACTCAACATGCAACTGCACAGGGGTAATGTGTCCCTCCCCGTTATTGGGACACTGTGCAAGATTTCGTTATTAACTGAACTAAAGTATCAGCCCGAAATCAACACTCAATTAACAAATTAATCGTTAGTAGCAGCACTAGACCCAAACACGGTCTTAAAGAGAGCTACAGCATTGGTTTAGAACTGATTTGTATAGAATTTTAGTACAATGCTATTAATACAACGTTGTTAATGGCGAGCTAAGACGCTAAATTCACTCCGTTCTAATCGAAAACTAGGTAAGTAATATTTCATTTGCCTTGAGAAAGAATTCGATCTGCTAGTCAGATCAACCGGTATTGTGAAAACACTTTTGTAAAAACATCACAATACTGGATTTTACTCGCTAATAAGCGCACGACAGTTCATTTTGTTATGAACCGTTATTGAAAACCAAAAACCATCTCTGGATGGTCACTGGCAGAATTCAATACATTCGTTTTTCGATCAGTTATTTATGCTGGTCGCGCAATCGGAGTAAACGTGAGTTAATAGCAGGCAAATTGTATTTGCCGAATGAGACTTTCTCTTAGTTGGATACCAAGTGCTAGCCTATAGTCAGCGAACATTGCATCATTGATCAGGGCCTCATTGCGAACTCGGTTAGAAAGGATTTTAGAATGAAAAGAATGCTATTTAATGCAACTCACTCAGAAGAGTTGCGCGTCGCCATCGTAGACGGCCAAAAACTAATTGACTTAGATATTGAATCGGCGAGTACCGCCCTTAAAAAAGGCAATATCTACAAAGGCAAAATCACCCGAGTCGAACCCAGCTTAGAAGCGGCATTTGTCGAGTACGGCTCTGGCCGTCAGGGCTTTTTACCAATGAAAGAAGTGTCACGCACTTACTTTCAAAATTACAATTCAGACACCCCTATCTCTAAGGTACAGATTGCCGATGTATTAAAGAATGGCCAAGAGTTATTAATCCAGGTTGAGAAAGACGAGCGCGGCAACAAAGGCGCAGCTTTGACCACTTTCATCAGTCTCGCTGGTCGTTACCTCGTCCTAATGCCTAACAACCCTAAAGGCGGCGGAATTTCACGCCGCATCGAAGGCACCGAAAGGCAAGAGCTTCGCGAAGCCATGTCTGAGTTAGAGATTCCGCGTGAGCACGCGCTGATCGCAAGGACTGCAGGGATTGGTAAAAGCGCTGAAGAACTCCAGTGGGACTTAGATTATCTACAACGTTTGTCAGAAGCCATTCAGACAGCCGCCGATGCCGCTCCTGCGCCCTTTTTGGTCTATCAGGAAACAAACTTGGTAGTTCGCTCCATTCGCGATTACTTTCGTGGTGACATCGCAGAAATAATTATTGATGACCAAGAAGTGTTTGATCGCGCTTCGCGTTTCATGAACCAAGTCATGCCACACAACGTCATTAAGCTGAAATTGTATGAAGATACGGTTCCATTATTTTCGCGTTATCAAGTAGAGCATCAAATTGAATCAGCGTATGCCCGTGAAGTCAGATTGGCATCCGGTGGCGCACTAGTGATCGACCCAACTGAAGCATTGACTTCGATTGACGTTAACTCCGCTCGCGCCACCAAAGGCAGTGACATTGAAGAAACGGCCTTACAGACGAATCTTGAGGCCGCTGAGGAAATAGCGCGGCAACTGCGAATCCGCGATTTGGGTGGACTGGTAGTGATCGATTTTATCGACATGTTAGCAAATAAAAATCAACGTGCCGTTGAACATTGCCTACAAAACGCATTGAAGGCCGATCGAGCACGAGTCCAAGTTGGACGTATTTCGAGGTTTGGCTTATTAGAAATGTCTCGTCAACGACTGCGCTCTTCTATTGCCGATTCGAATTATCATTCTTGCCCAAGATGCGAAGGAAACGGTCATATCCGTAGCGTAGGCTCCTCTGCCCTAAGCGTTCTCAGAATCATTGAGGAAGAAGCGCTAAAAGAGAACACAGAGGCTATCAACGCGCATTTACCGATTAAAACAGCCACTTACCTCCTAAACGAAAAACGTCATGAAGTGACGCTATTGGAAAGCCGCCTAGGCACCAACATTACGATTGTTCCTACCATTGAGTTAGAAACACCTCACTTTAAGGTACAACGATTACGCAGTGAAGATCTTGACGAAATGCCTAATCTACCAAGCTATAAAGTAGAGATTGCAGAACCAAAAGAAGATCCACGCAAAGCCAAGTACCAAAAAAAGCAACATACTAGCTCGGTAGTTATTGCCCCGAACACCGCACCTGCAGTAGGCATTGAATCTATCAAGATGGAAGATAAGCCTGCACCCGCGCCTATTCCAGAGCCCGTTAAACCAGGCATATTTGTGCGTCTTTGGCGTGCTCTCTTTGGTACCGGTGATGCGACGCCAAAGAAAAAGAAACCGGTTCAGAAAAAAAGCAATCAAAACAATCGTGGCGGAAAGTATCAAGGTAACCGCAATAAAAAACAAACTGGCGGTCGTAACAACAGCAACAATCGTCGACAGGGTGGCCGCAATAACAGCAACAATAAAGCTGTTCAGGACAAACAAAATAAGGGCTCGGAAACTGAGAGCGGCACACAAGCCAAAGGGCCAAACACGAGATCTAATTCCAACCGAAATCGAAACCGGAACAGAAATAGAAACCGCAATCGCAACAACAATCAAAATAGGAATAACGCGGGTGGCCCCAGCAACAACCAGAGCAAACCGGCCAACCAGAACCAGAGCTCTGATCAAAACCAGAGTTCCAACCAGAGCTCCAACCAGAATAAGAGCTCCAACCCAAATCCGCAGTCGAAACCGGCTGAAAGCTCCTCACAGCCACCTAAGCAAAGTGACTCTGGAGCTAAAAACGATTCGAACGGCAATCAAGCATAAGCAGATTTTAGTCTAATTTATGAGCTCTTATTTCTTAGCGTGTAAGCGCTAGGATTGCTGATTCCAAGCCTGCGATGCTTTATCATTAATCAATGTGTGGCATCGCGGGCATTTTATCATTTGAGAATCAGCATTCGGAATACGCTGGGAAAGTAACCGCTATGCAAGCGGCTCTGCTTCATCGAGGCCCGGATGATACTGGATTATTCCACTCCACCAGCACGCCAACCGTATTGGCTCACACTCGCCTTGCCATTATTGCGCTAGGCCCGGATGGACATCAACCCATGTCGATCGATTCAAGTCGATATTGGATTACCTACAATGGCGAAATTTATAATCATGCTGAACTCCGGTCTTGGCTTCGTGGTCAGGGGTTAGACTGTGCAACGACCTCCGATACTGAAATAATTCTTCAGCTATACGCGCTTGAAGGCGCGGACTGTGTTAAGCGCCTACAGGGTATGTTCGCCTTCGTTATTTGGGATGAACAGACACAAACGGGGTTTGCCGCTCGTGACCCCATGGGGATCAAACCCCTCTACTATCAAGATCTAAACGGTGAATTCATTTTCGCCTCTGAACTGCGTGCCCTGCTCCGAGCAGAGTTGAGCGAACCAAGCCTGAATAAACAATCTGCTTTTGAGTATTTTCGATCTGGCTCAGTGGCAGAGCCTAATACGTTGATTGAAGGTATGCGCATGCTGGAAGCTGGGACATGTCTAAAAATATCTAACTCAGGCATAGAGAAACATACCTATTGGCAAGCTTCCTTTCCAACGGCTGGCAATT